>JALZHU010000033.1:20951-31561 GCA_030860695.1 Actinomycetota bacterium | reverse complement strand
GGGCGCCAAGGTGGTGCTGTTCCTCGGCCGGCATGTCGGCTTCCCGGTGGCTTTGGAAGGTGCGCTCAAGCTCAAGGAGCTCGCCTACATGCACGCCGAGGGCTTCGCCGCCGGAGAGCTCAAGCACGGCCCGATCGCGCTGCTCGAGCAGGGCCTGCCGGTCGTTGTGGTGATGCCCTCGCCCAAGGGACGGGCGATACTGCATCCCAAGCTGCTGTCCAACATCCAGGAGATCCGGGCCCGCGGCGCGCGGACCATCGTCATCGCCGAGGAAGGCGATGAGACAGTGCGGCCCTACGCCTCGCACCTGCTGGAGGTGCCCGCCGTACCCACCTTGTTGCAGCCGCTGGTGTCCACCGTGCCGCTTCAGGTGCTCGCCGCCGAGATCGCCCGGCAGCGCGGCTACGACGTGGATAAACCGCGCAACCTAGCCAAATCAGTCACCGTCGAATGAGGGCCTGCGGCCCCGTGAGTGGCGATGCGACCTATAGCTCGCATTGCCACTCACAGTCCGCCTGGACCGTGGCCCGGGTGCGCGCCGCCGAGGACGCGCTCCTCACCCGTGTACCAGTCGACACCCTGATGCGTCGCGCCGCGTTCGGGTTGGCTACCCGAACTGCGGCGATGCTGGCTGAGCGGACCGGCGGGGTGTCCGGCCGGCATATCGGACTGCTGGTCGGCGCCGGGAACAACGGCGGGGACGCGCTGTGGGCCGGGGCATTCCTGCGCCGCCGCGGGGTGGCGGTCACCGCCGTCCTGCTGTCCCCAGACCGCGCGCACCCGCAGGGCCTGGCCGCGTTGCGCCGAGCTGGCGGGCGGATTGCCGAGCAGCTGCCAGACCACGCTCACCTTGTGCTCGACGGGATCGTCGGGCTGTCCGGCCGGGGTGGATTGCGCCCGGCGGCGGCCGGGCTGGTCGAGACCGTCCGGGTGCCGATCATCGCGGTGGACTCACCGTCCGGGGTGGACCCGGACACCGGCACCGTTGACGGACCCGCGGTTACCGCCACCGAGACCGTCACCTTCGGCGCCCGCAAGCCGGTGCACCTGCTCACCCCGTGGCGCTGCGGCCCGGTGCATCTAGTGGACATCGGTTTATTCCCTGAGCTGGGCGAGCCCGATCTGCGGGTCCTCACCGCCGCCGAGATCGGTGCGCTGTGGCCGGTGCCGGGTCCGGCTAGCGACAAGTACAGCCAGGGCGTCGTGGGAATCGCCGCGGGCTCGGCGGCCTATCCCGGGGCGGCGGTGCTCTGTGCCGGTGCCGCGGTGCTGGCGACGTCGGGCATGGTGCGCTTCGCCGGCACCGCCGCTGATGCGGTGCGCGCGCGTTGGCCCGAGGTGGTGGCCACCGGGTCGGTGTCCGATGCCGGGCGGGTGCAGGCTTGGGCGGTCGGGCCCGGATTGGGTACCGGCGCCGCTGGCCGCCAGGTGTTCGCCCATGTGCTGGCCGCCGGGGTGCCGGTGGTGGCCGACGCCGATGCGATCACCCTGCTGGCCCGGCACGCGGAGCTGGCAGACAGCCGCGACCCGGACACCCCGCTGGTGCTCACCCCGCATGACCGGGAATTCGAGCGGCTCACCGGCAAGGCACCGGGCACCGACCGGGTCGCGGCCGCCCGGGACGCCGCCCGCCGGTTCGACGCTGTGCTGGTACTCAAGGGAAACACCACCATCATCGCCGCCCCGGACGGGCGGGTGCTGGTGAACCCGGCCCGTTCGTCCTGGCCGGCCACCGCGGGCTCCGGCGACGTCCTCACTGGCGTGCTTGGCGCGTTGCTGGCGGCTGGGTTGGAGCCGGCCACGGCGGCGGCTGCTGGGGTGCACGTCCAAGAGTTCGCCGCCGCTCTCGCTGCCCGAGCTGGCGGACCGAGCGGCGCACCGGCGCCCGCTTCGGCGATCCAGGCGGCCCTGAGCGACGCGATCCGCACCCTTCGGTCGGTGGCTGGGATGCGAGGATGACCAGGATGCAGGGCGCTTGCGGTCGGCCGCGGGCCGAGCTGGTGATTGACCTCGATGCGATCCGGCACAACGTCGGGATCCTCACCGGGTGCGCCGCCGCATCCGGTGCTGCCACCATGGCGGTGGTCAAGGCCGACGGTTACGGCCACGGCGCGGCCGACGTCGCCGCGGCGGCGCTACAGGCAGGAGCCAACGCGCTGGGCGTGTGCACCGTCGACGAAGCACTCGCCCTACGTCACCGCGGAATCGACGCTCCGGTGCTAGCCTGGTTGCACGCCCCCGGGGAGGACCTCGCCGCCGGTGTCGCCGCCGAGGTCGACCTCGGCATCTACTCCACCGGCCAGCTCACCGCTGCAGCTGCAGCGGCCGCTGCAACCGGTCGAACCGCACGGGTGCATCTCAAGGTCGATACCGGGCTGACCCGCGGCGGCGCATACCGCGGCGAGTGGCCCAACCTGGTTCGTGCTGCTGCGGCGATCCAGGGTGTTGAGGTTGTCGCGATCTGGTCCCACCTCGCGCATGCTGACGATCCCGGGCACCCGATCATCGAGCAGCAGGTGCGGTACTTCGACGAGGCCTACCAGGTGGCTCTGGCTGCCGGATTGCGACCGCTGCGGCACCTGGCGAACTCTGCGGCCACCCTGACCCGGCCCGACCTGCACTACGACATGGTTCGCCCCGGTATCGCCGTCTATGGGCTCTCACCGGTACCCGGGGCCGGTTATCATCTTTTACCAGCGATGACGCTGCGCTCGCAGGTCGCGATGCTGAAACGCGTCCCGGCCGGTGAGGGCGTGTCATACGGGCATGTCTGGCATACCGATCGGGAAACCACCCTGGCACTGGTCCCCGCTGGGTATGCCGACGGTGTGCCGCGGGTACTCACCGGCCAGCTGGACGTGTGGCTGGCCGGGCGGCGCCGCCCAGTGGTGGGAAGGGTATGCATGGACCAGGTAATGGTTGACTGCGGGGACGACCCGGTGGCTGAGGGCGCTGAGGTGGTCTTTTTCGGCACCGGCGAGAACGGCGCTCCCACCGCGGCGGAATGGGCGGACAAGCTGGGCACGATCCACTACGAAGTCGTCGCGGGTATGGCGCGGCCCCGGTTGACCCGGACGGTGCGCGGTCGTCATCCGGCTCTGGACCCTGCTGTGACTTTAGGTCCAACTGGCGTGTGAGTCGTCCCATGAGGTCGCTGATGAAGTCTGCCGGGTGGGTGGCCTGCGGTGTGCTGGGCACGGCAATAGCCACCGCCCTCGTCGCCGGTCGCGCGCACCACAACCGCATCGCCCAGGTGCGCAGCTTCGCTGCGGGACTCCCCGACGGGTTCCCAACCGTGCTCCCGCCGGACCGGGAATACACGGTCATGGCCGACGACGGGGTGGAGCTGTCGGTGGAGGAGCTCGACCCCGCCGACGGGGAAGCACCGGAAATGACCGTCATCCTGATCCACGGCTGGACGCTGGATCGGCGGTCTTGGCTGTTCCAGCGCCACGATCTGGCGCATTGCACCGCACCCCGGGTCCGCCAGGTGCTCTATGATCACCGCAGTCATGGCCGTTCGGGTCGTTCGCCCCGGCGTGCGTGCACCTTCGAGCAGCTGGGCCGTGACCTGCACGCGGTGATCCGCACGGCTGCCTCCGAGGGGAGGATCGTACTGATCGGGCATTCCTTGGGTGGCATGACAATCATGGCGTTGGCCGAGGAGCACCCCGAGCTGTTCGCCGAGCGGATCTGCGGGGTGGCTTTCCTGAACACCAGTGCTGGGGACATCGGCCGATCGGGCTTGCCTAAGCCGCTGCTGTCCCGGCGAAACCCGGTGATGCCGGTGGCCAAGCGGTTGTCCCGCTGGGAGCCCAGCGCGCGCGTGGTTGACCGCGGGCGCGATATTTGTCGGAATCTGATCTGGACCTTGATCGGCAAGCTTGCCTTTGGCCCCGAGTCGGTCAACCCGGCGCTGATCGACCTGATGGACAGGATGATGAGGCCTACCTCGTTCGAGGTCATGACCGACTTCCTGGAGGAGTTCGGCGCACACAACCGGTACGCCGCGCTGGCCGGTCTGCAATACGCCAAGGCGCTGGTGCTCGGCTCCGATGGTGACCGATTGATTCAATACGAGCACTCCGAGGCGATCGCGGCACTGCTGCCCGACGTGGAGCTGGTGAGGGTGACGAAGTCGGGCCACATGACGATGATGGAGCAACCAGAACGCGTCAACGAACACCTGCTGGACTTGATCTCCCAGTGTGCCGGAGCCCTGCCCCGCCGCGAAAAAAGTGCATGAGCCTGCTGCTTGAGCTGCCGACTCCGGCGGATACTGAGCGCCTCGGCCGCGCCGTGGGCGAGCGTTTGCGCCCGGGCGACGTGGTGGTGTTGTCCGGTTCACTAGGCGCGGGCAAGACGGTGCTGGCCCGCGGCATTGGTGCCGGACTGGGTGTCCGCGGACCGGTGACCTCCCCAACCTTCGTGATTGCCCGCGAGCACCCGGCCCTGCCCGGGGGGCGAGGGGTGCCGCTGGTCCACGTTGACGCCTACCGGCTCGGCGGAATGGCTGAGCTGGACGATCTCGACCTGGATACCGACCTTCTCGCCGCCGCCGTGGTCGTGGAGTGGGGCGAGGGCATGGCCGAGCGGCTGGCCGACGAACACCTGCTGGTCCGGCTTCAGCCACGGCCTGACGAAAGCAGGGTCGCCGAGCTGTGCGGTCCAGCCCGGTTATTGCCGCAGTGTTGATGTTTTGGGCATGCCCGGCCCTGCCCGAAACGCCTGGTCCGTAAGCTTCTTATCCGTGCTGGTGTTGGCTCTGGACACGGCGACCTCTGCGGTGACCGCCGGACTGCTGCGACTGCCCGCGGCAGGCCCGCCGGAGGTTCTCGCCGAGCGGGTCACGGTGAATGCCCGGGCGCATGGCGAGCTGCTGATGCCGTCGGTGTGCGAGGTTCTGGCCACCGCCGGGGTGTCAATGCGCGACCTCGGCGCGGTGGTGTGCGGGGCAGGTCCGGGTCCGTTCACCGGGCTACGGGTCGGGATGGTCACCGCCGCGGCGCTGGGCGATGCACTGGGCGTCCCGGTATACCCCGTGGGCAGCCTGGACGCCATCGCCTATCGGGCAGGTGCTGGCAGCCCGCTGTTGGTGATCACCGATGCCCGGCGCCGGGAAGTTTACTGGGCGCGCTACGACTCCTCCGGCGCTCGGGTCGACGGTCCTCACGTGAACCGGCCACGTGACCTGCCGTTGGCTAGCGTGTCGCGGGTGGCCGGCGCCGCTGAGGTGCTGGGGTTGCCGGTGGGGCTGCCGGTGGTGCCGCCGCGGCACCCTGACCCGGCCGGACTGGTCGCCGTGGTAGCGGCGGCGGTACGGGCACACGCACGACCAGGCCCGCTCACCCCGTTGTACCTGCGCCGTCCCGACGCGGTGGAACCCGGGCCGCGCAAGCGGGTGACGCCAGTATGAGTCTTGTGATCGAACCAATGGTGGCTGCTGACGCACCGCGCTGCGCCGAGCTGGAGCTGGTGCTGTTCGACGGCGACGACCCGTGGGGACCAGAGGCGTTCCTCGCGGCGCTGGCCGCGGGTCATCATTACTTTTCCGCACGGGAGGGCGCCTTGCTGATCGGCTACGCGGGTCTGGCCCGCGTCGGCAGCGAAGCGGAGGTACACACCCTCGCGGTGGATCGGGCGCATCAGCGACGGGGAATCGGCCGCGCACTATTGCGGGCGATCCTCGACCAAGCCGTAGGGGCCACGGTGTTCCTGGAAGTGCGCACCGACAATGAGTCGGCGATCCGGCTGTATCGCAGCGAGGGGTTCAGGGTGATCGGTACTCGCCGCGGTTATTACCGACCCAGCGGAGCCGACGCGTTCACCATGCTCAGGCAGGCCTGCCCATGACCATGGGGATCGTGCTAGGCATCGAGACCTCGTGCGATGAGACCGGAGTGGGCGTCGTGCAGTTGTCGTGCGACGGGACGGTCACGCTGCTCGCTGACGAGATCGCGTCCAGTGTGGACGCGCACGCCCGGTTCGGTGGCGTGGTGCCCGAGGTAGCGTCTCGGGCCCACCTGGAGGCGATGGTGCCGACAGTGCGCCGCGCGCTGCGGGTTGCCGGTGTCACGCCGTCCGATGTGGACGCGGTGGCGGTGACCGCGGGACCGGGACTGGCCGGTGCGCTGCTGATCGGGGTGGCTGCTGCCAAGGCGTACGCGGCGGCTTGGGACGTCCCGCTGTACGGGGTCAACCACCTCACCGCGCATGTCGCGGTGGACACCTTGGAGCATGGTCCGCTACCCCCGGCGCTGGCCCTGCTGGTTTCCGGCGGGCATTCCAGTCTGCTGCAGGTCTCGTCGCTGGTGGCGCCGTTGCACTCGCTGGGTGCCACCGTCGACGACGCAGCTGGGGAGGCGTTCGACAAGGTGGCGCGACTGCTGGGGTTGGGCTTCCCTGGCGGACCCTTCATCGACCGGGCCGCACAGGACGGGGATCCGAGCAGCGTCCAGTTCCCCCGGGGTCTGACCGGGCCCGGCGACGCGCGCTACGATTTTTCCTTTTCGGGCCTCAAGACTGCGGTCGCCCGGCATATCGAGGGGCTGCAGCGTCAAGGGATCACCGTGCCGGTAGCCGACGTGGCGGCGGCCTTCCAGGAAGCCGTGGTAGACGTGCTTACCGCCAAAGCGATCCGGGCTGCCAGCGATCGGGGCATCGACACCCTGCTCATCGGTGGTGGGGTAGCGGCAAACTCCCGGTTGCGCGCCGTGGCGCAGCAACGCTGCACGGCGGCCGGGCTACGGCTGCGGGTGCCCCGACCGCGACTGTGCACCGACAACGGAGCCATGGTGGCCGCGCTTGGGGCGCACCTGCTCGCCGCCGGTGCACTCCCTTCACAGCTTGACATCCCCGCCGACCCAGGGCTACCGATCACCACCTCACTAGTTGGCGGCTCTTCACGTAGGGCATCGGGTGGTGGCTATCGCTAGCTGGCTGACGTGGGACAAGGTGCGGACGCGGTGATCACCGCGGCGAGATAACCACTATCAACCGGGTTAGAGCCGATGCAGCGCGGGCTCGCGGTCGGCTACCACAAATGACGCCCGGGTCTGTACTGCAGCGTCGGGCCGGGATACGAAGGGCACCACCTGGAAGTCGGCTCGCAGCTCACCAGGGGTGATTCGAACGCGCACGTACCCACGGCGGTTGTTGAAGAAGCGAATATGCGGATTCTCCGCCAGCAGGGCGGCAATGTCCGGGCGGGTCTCTGAACCGTCCCCGCCTGAGGTTATCGAACTGCCTACCAGTTCAATGCCCACCGCGGCCGACGTAGGGTCGTCGAAGCGCTCGCGGACCTCGGCCGCCCAATGCGAGTGAATGTCCCCAGTGAGCATCACGGCGTTGCGAACTGGTGAGTGCCGCAGCCCAGCGACGATCCGGTCACGGCTGCCGACGTAGCCGTCCCAGGCGTCGACGTTGAAGCTGCGAGCTGGGCCGGGTGTCAAGTCCATCTGCGAGAAGAAGACCTGCTGAGCCAGCAGGTCCCAGCGGAATCGGGAACGCTGAAACCCGTCCAGCAGCCACCTCTCCTGTTCGGCGCCCGTGATCGAACGGGCGGGATCGGTGCGCTCGGGGCAGTCCGCGGAGAACCGGTCGCCGCAGGGCTGGTCGCTGCGGTACTGGCGGGTGTCGAGCAGGTGGAAGGTCGCCAAGCCGCCCCACTGCACTCGACGATAGAGCTGCATGTCAATGCCGCGCGGCATCGAGGACCGGCGCAGTGGCATGTTCTCGTAATAGGCCTGGAACGCTGCGGCACGCCGGGCAGGGAACGCCGGCTGCGGATTCTCCGGCACCTTATCGGCCCAGTTGTTATCCAGCTCGTGGTCGTCCCACACCACCAGCCACGGCGCGATGCCATGTGCAGCTTGCAGATCCGGGTCGGTCTTGTACTGCGCGTGGCGCTGCCGGTAGGTCGCCAACGTCTCAGTCTCTGGGCCAGCGTGGTCACGGACATTACCGCTGGGGGCGATGTAGCGGTTGGCGGCGTACTCGTACTGGTAGTCACCCAGGTGCAAGACGACGTCCGGATCCTCCGCGGCCAGCCTGCGGTAAGCGGTGAACCACCCGTGCTCGTACTGAGAGCAGGACGCGAAGCACATCGTCAGCGCCGAACCCAAAACTGTGAGTGCTGGCGCGGTGCGAGTGCGGCCGACCGGCGAGAGATGCCCGGCCGCACGGAACCGGTAGAAATACTCGCGGCCCGGGCGCAGACCGGCGAGTTCGACGTGCACGCTGTGCGCACTGTGGGGTACCGCTGTGCTGCGTCCGCGTCGCTCAATCTGCCGGAACCGTTCGTCGGTGGCGAGCTCCCACTCCACCTCGACCGGGCGCGACGGCATCCGCCGAGCCCGTCCTCAGCCAATGGGCTGGGAGCTAGCCGGGTCCAGAGCGCCACGCCGTCCGGAGTCGGATCACCCGAGGCCACCCCGACGGTGAATGGATTGGGTAGGGGTTGGTAGCGGTGTGAGGCCGGCCGGAGGCGGCTTGGTAGCTCTTGAAAAGCGACCAACTGGGTGAGACCGGATGCGGCGGCGCCGACGAGGACCGCGCGGCGGGTGACCGGGTGGCTGGTCAAGTGGGGCAACGGCGGCGCCATCGTGGCCTCCCGATGGGTCTTCGATCAGAGTGCACGATGTATCCGATGACTGGCACTAGGAGCAGGAAGTGACAGAACGACCACGAACAGGTGAACATTCGGGATGTGATCGACATCCCACGGCCACAGTTGAGCGTTAGCACTCGGCACAGTAGTCTGCCAATTGGCACTCTGGTCGTCAGAGTGCTAGTAACGGCCCGGGCCGCCTCGACACCCGCGACGGCGGGGTGGCAGGAGCCAGCACAAGACAACCTGCCAGCTCTTCGAAGACCCCAGAAAGTGGAGGTCACACCGTGGCGAGCGTGAACATCAAGCCGCTCGAGGACAAGATCGTCGTTCAGGCCAGCGAAGCCGAGACGACGACCGCGTCCGGCATCGTCATCCCGGACACTGCCAAGGAAAAGCCCCAGGAGGGCAAAGTACTGGCGGTGGGCCCGGGTCGGGTCAATGACAATGGCACACGCATCCCTGTGGATGTGAGCGTCGGTGACGTCGTCATCTACACCAAGTATGGCGGCACCGAGGTCAAGTACAACGGCGAGGAGTACCTGATTCTCTCTGCGCGCGACGTGCTCGCCGTCGTCAACTGACGGTTCGACCGTCGATGTCAACTGACGGTTCGACCGTCGATGTCAACTGACCGACCGTTAACCGCCCCGCGGCCCCTCCGGGGGTCAGCGGGGCGGTTGCTGAGTGACGGTTCGACCGTCGCGCGCACTCGGGTCCGGTTGATCCCGTGAGGGGCCAGGCCCATCCATGAGGGGCCAGGCCCATTCAGAGTTCGCCCGTGAGGAAGGCAGACAATGCCCAAGCAGATCACGTTTGACGAGACCGCGCGGCGCGCGCTGGAGCGCGGAGTCGACCAGCTCGCCAACGCGGTCAAGATCACCCTCGGTCCGCGTGGCCGACACGTGGTGCTGGACAAGAAGTACGGCGGCCCGTCAATCACCAACGACGGGGTGACGATTGCGCGTGAGATCGAGCTAACCGACCCCTATGAGAATCTCGGTGCCCAGCTCGCCAAAACTGTGGCGACGAAGACTAACGACGTCGCTGGTGACGGGACCACCACCGCCACCGTGCTAGCTCAAGCGATGGTCCAGGAGGGCCTGCGTAACGTTACCGCCGGCGCCAACCCCACCGAGCTCGGGCGGGGTATCTCGGCGGCCGCAGACGCCATTGCCGACGCGCTGGCGGCCAAGGCAACACCGGTCGCTGGCGAGCAGGCGATCGCCCAGGTCGCAACGGTGTCCTCGCGTGACCCGAAGATCGGCGCCCTGATCGGTGAGGCGATGACCAAGGTCGGCGAGGATGGTGTCATCACCGTGGAGGAGTCATCCACGCTAGCTACCGAGCTGGAGATCACCGAGGGCATCGCGTTCGACAAGGGCTACATCTCGCCCTACTTCGTCAATGACCCTGAGCGGATGGAGACGGTGCTAGAGGACGCCCATGTCCTGCTGCACCGCGACAAGATCTCCTCGATTCAGGACCTGCTTCCGCTGCTGGAGAAGGTGAGCCAGACCGGCAAGCCACTGCTCGTCGTGGCCGAGGACGTCGAAGGCGAGGCGCTGTCCACCCTGGTGGTCAACGCGATTCGCAGGACCCTCTCGGTGGTGGCAGTCAAGTCGCCGTTCTTCGGTGATCGCCGTAAAGCATTCATGGATGACCTCGCCGTCGTCACCGGTGCTCAGGTGGTCGACTCTGAGGTTGGTCTCCAGCTGTCTGAGGTCGGGCTTGAGGTGCTCGGCCGAGCCCGGCGCATTGTGGTGACCAAGGACGACACCACCATCGTCGACGGCGCAGGCGACCAGACAGAGGTCGACGCCCGCGCCGCCCAGCTTCGGCGCGAGATCGAGCAGACCGACTCGGACTGGGACCGCGAGAAACTGCAGGAGCGGTTAGCCAAGCTCGTCGGTGGAGTAGCTGTGATCAAGGTGGGGGCGGCCACCGAAACCGAGCTCAAGGAGCGCAAGGCCCGGATCGAGGATGCCGTAGCGGCCGCGAG
>JALZHU010000033.1:0-20941 GCA_030860695.1 Actinomycetota bacterium | reverse complement strand
CCGCCGAGGAGGGCATCGTGCCCGGTGGCGGCGTGGCGCTAGTGCACACTGCCGGCTCGGTCGGTGATCTCGGCCTGCATGGTGACGAGGCCACCGGCGTCGCCATCGTACGAGCCGCCAGCGCCGCGCCGGTGCGCTGGATCGCAGGCAACGCGGGCTTCGAGGGATCTGTGGTAGCCGCGAAGGTGCGCGACATGCAGTGGGGCCATGGATTCGACGCCGAGGCGCAGACCTACTGCGACCTGGTTGCCGCGGGCATCGTCGATCCGGTCAAGGTCACTCGCGCGGCGATCGTCAACGCTGCCTCGATCGCCCGGATGGTGATCACTACCGAGAGTGCGGTGGTCGATAAGCCGGAACAGGCGCCTCCGGCCGGTCACGGACACGGCCACGGACACGGGCACGGCCCCGGTCTGTGAGCCGCCCGGTACTGCCCTGCCTGCTGCCCACTCCTGCGGGGCCCGCTAAGGACGCCACGACAGCCCCTGCGCCTCCACCGACGGGGTGCGGGGGCTGTCGATGCGGACATTGGGTAGCCGCAATGCCCGATTCATCCGTGTTCACGGTACTGCCGTGATCCGCTCACACTCGGTAGAGTGAGCGTTGCTCCACATCGGTGATGGTGACCATCGGAGGCGGTGCGGCTGACGGTCCTTGATGAAATCCATCAGATCGTGTCAAGTTCCGACTTTGCACGACCGATAGGGAGGTGGGCACATCACTTGGCTGCAGGAAAGGAGCCCTTCCGTGACCGCAGTTCTCATCTGCGACGACCGGCGAAGCGTCCGCGAGGGGCTCACTCGTGTGATGTCCGCCGTCCCTGGCGTCGCCCGGATCGACTGCGTGGCACACGGCGACGAGCTGTTAGCTCGCTATTCTCGGCAGCCGGTGGATGTCGTCTTGGTCGGAACCCAGCGTGCGGTACCGGCTGGAGTGGAGGCCACCCGCCGGCTGGTGTCGGCGCACCCTCAAGCCAATGTCATCGTGTTCGGTGCCCCGGACGACGCGGGCAGCATTGCCGCCGCGATCGCCGGTGGCGCCCGGGGTTACTTGCGTTGGGACGCGTCACGTCCAGAACTCGTCGCGGCGCTGGCGCACACGCTAGCCAGCACGTCGGTGCCGGCTCCTCGACCTCCGTCTGACCCGGGGGTCCAGCTCACCGAACGAGAGCTGCAGGTGTTACGTGGGATGAGTCAGGGTAAGAGCAACGGGCAGATTGGACGGGAGCTCTACCTCTCCGAGGACACCGTCAAAACCCACGCCCGCAGGCTGTTCCGCAAGCTCGGCGTGCGGGACCGGGCTCAGGCCGTCGCACACGGTTTTCGGCGTGGCCTGGTTGCCTGAGCGTGCCCGGACGCACTGACGCCTGAGCACTCTCGCAGTGGTGGCCGGTAGTATCCCCATCGGCCGCTGTGCTGTCTGTCCGTTTGCCTGCCACGTGAACCGCGATACCGCTTTCGGCGTCCTCTTTGTCGACCACTACGGTTCCCGTGAGGTGCCTGCGGTCTCGGGATGGTGATGGATGACCGGGACAACGGAATGGCCACCGCCGGCCGGCGTTCAGACCGGCCGGTCTCTCGTCGTAACGGCAGGGCTGCATTCTGCGATGACCGCTGTAGGGGACGACCTCGACGTCCTTGTTGGTGCTGCCGTCGACGGTGAGCGGGAAGCCGTTGATGGTCTGCTCCGCTGGATCCGTCCCCTCGTGGTGCGGTACTGCCGTGCCCGCGTCGGTAGCCAGGAAAAAACGTTCGCCTCGGCGGATGATGTAGCCCAGGAGGTGTGTCTCGCGGTGCTGACGGCCCTGCCTAGTTACCGCGACCAAGGCCGGCCATTCCTGGCTTTTGTGTACGGCATCGCCGCGCACAAGGTGGCCGACGCTCACCGGTCCTCGGCCCGCAATCGCGCCGAACCGGTCCCGGAGATCCCCGATACCCCGGACGAACTGTCCGACGGTCCGGAGGCGCAGGTGATGCAGAGCGAGTTGGCCCGGAAAATGGCCAAGTTGCTGGACATGCTGCCGGACAAGCAGCGCGAAATTATCATCCTGCGGGTTCAGGCGGGGCTGTCCGCGGAGGAGACCGCCGAGGCAGTGGGCTCGACGCCGGGGGCAGTCCGGGTGGCGCAGCACCGGGCCCTAGCTCGGTTACGCAGCGTACTGGGTGCGGAGGGGGTGGCCTGAATGCCTAGACGGGACGGCTTCCCACCTGCCGGCTATCCAAATGGGGATGCTCATCGTGCGCCCGCTGATCTGGCTGCCGTGCAGGCCGACGACGCGCTGCTGGACCTGCTCGGCAGGGCCGGGCATACGCCGAGCGACGCCGACGACGAATTAACGCGCGTCTTGGCGGCATGGCGCCGTGAGGTGCACGCCGAGCCGGTCGGTGAGCTGGTGGACACCAACACCGCCTTGGCCGTAATCCGCGCCGCCCAACAGCCGGTCCGCCGCCGTAATCCCGTGTTCGGCTCAATCGCAGCGGCTGCGGCAATACTGGTGATCGCCTTCTCCGGAGTGGGCCTGGTCGCCAAGTCGGCGCAACCCGGCGACCGCCTGTGGGGCGTGACCCAGGTGCTCTATAGCGACTACGCCCGTTCCGTGGAGGCGGCAGTCGCGGTCCGGACTGAACTCGAAGAAGCCAACACGGCGTTGAAAGAGGGCAACCCCGAGCAGGCCAAGAAGAAGTTGGAACGCGTCCAGCAACAGCTACCGGTGATTGGCGAGGATCAGGGTCGCACTGATCTCACCGCCAAACACCGGCAGCTCGAGCAGATACTGGCCGAGTCACCGGATGCCGGCTCGGCGAAACCATCCGCGGCGCCGGGATCCCCTCAGTCCGCAGCCACCAGTGCAAGGCCCGAGCACAGCGCGCCGCCGGAGTCGCGTGAGCAACCCCCACTCACCGAGCCGGCCACAACGCCGAACCCAACAACCGAGCCGGGCAGCCCCACGTCAGTAGCACCGCCCACCACGGTTACGTCCCGTCGCGGTGACCCCCGCCGTGGTTACCAGGGCGAGCCTCCAAGCAGCGGGCACGGCAGAGATTTCCCCGGCAGCCGTTCCGCGCCTGACGCTCGCCCCGGTAGCGACGTGTCAGACAGTGATAACGCGCGCGGCACGCCCCCGGGTTGCGGTCGCCCCGGGCCGCAACCTCCTTATTGTGCACCTCCCTCGGGCAACCGCTGAGGTGGCTCAGGCGCCATTCTCGGCGAGCACTGCGTCGGTGTACCCACGGCAGTATTCCCAGCTCACGTACCCCGATGGGTCGGGATCGTAGGCGGGCTCATGCGGGCGCATCCGGCCAGCCGCAAGCAGCTGCTGCAGGCTGGCCCGCAGCAGCTGCCAGTCGTGGTAATGCTGCTCGCCACAGTCGGGGCAGTCGACCACGATCCCGCGCAGTCCGCGCGGCGCCAGCAGGGCCTCGTAGACGGCCAGATCACTCAGATCGGCGAGCAGCCCGGCCCGCTCCTCGTCATCCAGCGGCTCATCGATGGCATCCCCGGAGTCGTCCAACGCCTCTAGGGCCAGAGCCGGGTCTTCCGGGTCACCAGCGAACGGGTCTGGGGGAAGTGATTCATGCGCCACGGCTCGCACCGTACCCGCCCCGCGGATCACGCTGTGACCTGGATCCGCTGTGACCTGGATCCGCTGTGACCTGGATGCACTGGGACGGATGCCTGGACGGATATCATCGTTGCATGACCAGCGAGCTCACCGCTCCCGGCTTCCCGTCGAAGTTCGCGCTGCTTGGTCTGACTTTCGATGATGTTCAGATCGTGCCTGCTGAGTCCGACGTGGTGCCTGCGGAGGTCGACACGTCGAGCAGGTTGTCCCGCAGCATCATGCTGCGGGTACCGCTGGTCTCCTCGGCGATGGATACGGTGACCGAGGCGCGGATGGCTATCGCGATGGCCCGCCACGGCGGGATGGGGGTACTGCACCGCAACCTGCCGGCCGATGAGCAAGCCGCGCAGGTCGAGGTGGTCAAGAGGTCCGAGGCGGGCATGGTGACCGATCCGGTGACCTGCTTACCGGATAACACGCTGGCCGACGTGGACGCGTTGTGCGCTCGGTACCGGATCTCCGGCGTCCCCGTCACCGAGCGCGACGGCGTACTGGTCGGCATCATCACCAATCGGGACATGCGCTTCGAGGTCGACCATGACAAGCGGGTCGCCGACGTGATGACCAAGTCGCCGCTGATCACCGCACAGGTTGGGGTCACCGCGGACGCCGCGCTGGGCCTGCTGCGCCGCAACAAGATCGAGAAGTTGCCGATCGTCGACGGCCACGGCAAGTTGCGCGGTCTGATCACCGTCAAGGACTTCGTGAAGACCGAGAAGTACCCATTGGCGACCAAGGATCCAGACGGGCGGCTACTGGTAGGGGCCGCGATCGGGGTCGGCGAGGACGCCAAGCAGCGCGCCATGTCGCTGGTCGATGCCGGCGTCGACGTGCTGGTCGTGGACACTGCGCACGGGCACTCCCGCGGGGTGCTGGAGATGATCAGCATGCTCAAGGCTGAGCTAGGCGGCACCGTTGACGTCATCGGCGGCAACGTGGCCACCAGGGCTGGAGCGCAGGCGCTGGTCGACGCTGGCGCGGACGCGGTCAAGGTCGGGGTGGGACCCGGCTCGATCTGCACCACCCGGGTGGTGGCCGGAGTGGGTGTGCCGCAAATCAGCGCCATCTTCGAGGCAGACCGGGCGTGCCGCCCCGCGGGTGTTCCGGTGATCGGCGACGGCGGTATCCAGTTCTCCGGGGACATCGCCAAGGCCATCGTCGCAGGGGCCAGCTCCGTGATGCTGGGCGGCCTGCTGGGGGGTACGGCGGAAGCGCCGGGTGACCTGATCCTGGTCGATGGCAAGCAGTACAAGACATATCGCGGCATGGGTTCGGTGGCCGCCATGGCGTCCCGCGGTGGCGGTCGGCCGTACTCCAGGGACCGTTACTTCGCCGACGACATGCTTTCCAACGACAAGCTGGTGCCCGAGGGCATCGAGGGACGGGTTCCCTTCCGCGGTCCGCTGTCGCTGGTGGTTCACCAGCTGGTCGGGGGCCTGCGAGCGGCGATGGGCTACGCCGGCGCCGCGACGATCCCGGAGTTGCAGGCCGCGCAGCTGGTGCAGATCACGTCGGCGGGTCTCAAGGAGGGTCACCCGCACGGCATCACCATGACGGTGGAGGCCCCCAACTACGCGGTGCGCTGATGCGCGATCTGGTGGAGATTGGCATGGGCCGCGGTGCGCGCCCGGCCTACGACTTCGATGACGTCCAGATCGTGCCCTCGCGGCGCACTCGCTCCTCCTGGGACGTGTCCACGGCCTGGCAGATCGACGCGTACCGGTTTGATATCCCGCTGGTGACGCACCCCACCGACGCGATTGTGTCGCCAGCGATGGCGATGCGGATCGGTGAGCTGGGCGGACTCGGGGTGCTCAATGCCGAGGGGCTGTGGGCCCGCCACTCGGACGTTGACAAGCTGCTGTTCCGGCTCGCCTCCGCAATGGATGAGGCCGACGAGGTGGCGGCAGTTCGGCTGCTGCAGCAGTGGCACTCCGCCCCGATCCGGGTCGATCTGCTCACTGAGGCGATCGGCCAGGTGGCCGGGTCCGGCGTGACGGTGGCCGCCCGGGTCAGCCCGCAGCACGCCCGCGAACTCGCACCTAACCTGGTCGCCGCTGGCGTCGAGATCCTCGTCGTGCAGGGCACGATCGTGTCGGCTGAACATGTCTCCCGCCGGCCAGGTGTTGAGCCGCTCAACCTCGTGGAGTTCATCGCATCGCTGGACGTGCCGGTGGTCGCTGGCGGGGTGGGTGACTACCGCACCGCGATGCACCTGATGCGTACCGGGGCCGCCGGAGTGATCGTGGGCTACGGGGCGGGGACCAGCACCTCCACCGGCGACGTGCTGGGCATCGGGGTGCCGATGGCCACCGCGGTCGCCGACGCGGCAGCGGCCCGGCGGGACTATCTCGACGAGACCGGCGGACGCTACGTGCATGTGATCGCCGACGGCGGTGTGCGGACCAGCGGCGACATCGCCAAGGCGATCGGCTGCGGGGCGGACGCGGTGATGCTCGGCGAACCGCTGGCCGCCGCCGCCGAGGCCCCCGGCAACGGGTTGTACTGGACTGCCGCCGCGGCGCACCCGTCGCTACCGCGCAGCCACGTCACCGAGGTACCCGATGGCTCGATCGCCCTCGATACGCTGCTGTTCGGCCCCTCCTGTGATCCCAGCGGCACGGTGAACCTGTTCGGCGGTCTGCGCCGCGCCATGGCCAAGACCGGTTACTCCGATCTCAAGGAGTTCCAAAAGGTCGGCCTTACCGTCCGGGGATGAGCGCTTGCTTACTCCGGTGTCCAGAATCAGTCAGACCGACGCGCGCGACGGCTTGCTTGCGGGCGCCGTGGCCGGGATCGTTGGCGGCGCGCCGTCTACAATCTTCGCGCTCGCCACCGGAGCCGACCCACTTGAGGCCACGCTCGCGGCCGGTTCACTGCTGCTGCCCCGCGCGCAACGCACCCGAAGCCTGCTGGGCGTCGCGCTGCTCGTGCATCTCGCCTTGTCTATCGGTTGGGGCTACGTGCTCGCTGTCATACTGCCGCGACGGCACACCACGCCGGCCGGCGCCGTGGCGGGGCTGGCCATCGCCGCGCTGGACCTCGGACTGGTCGGCCGGCACATGCCACGCATCCGCGCGCTGCCACTTGGTCCGCAAGTCGTCGATCACCTCGTCTACGGTGCCGCGGTCGGCGCCGTCGTCGGCTACCGTCGCCTTCGGCGCGCGTTGGTGATCCGCGCGATAGCGTCACTGGGCAGCTGATCCGGGGGCAGTCGGTATCACCGTCGTACCGCGCTGCGGTGGGCTCTGGCGCACGCCGAGCGCATCGCCGGCAGCTCGTGCCGGGCGTTTACCCTGCAGTAGGTACACCGAGGAGGTGTCGGGTGGTGGCCGAGGTCGACTATGACGTGGTGGTGGTCGGCTCCGGGTTTGGGGGGAGCGTTGCCGCGCTGCGGCTGACCGAGAAGGGCTATCGGGTCGGCGTGCTGGAGGCGGGGCGGCGCTTCGCCGACGAGGAGCTGGCTGCCACGTCCTGGCGGCTGCGTAAGTTCCTCTGGGCACCTGCCCTGGGTTGCTACGGCATCCAGCGCATTCACCTGCTGCGCGACCTCGTGGTGCTGGCCGGTGCGGGCGTCGGGGGCGGGTCGCTGAACTACGCCAATACCCTTTACCGGCCGCCCGACGCGTTCTTCCGCGATCCGCAGTGGGCGCGCCTTGCTGACTGGCGCAACGAGCTCGACGCCTACTACGACCAGGCGCAGCGGATGCTCGGGGTGACGACCTACGCTGGGCACACGGCCGCGGATGAGGTGATGCAGCGGGTCGCTCAGGACATGGGGGTCGCCGACACGTACCACCCCACGTCAGTCGGAGTGTTCTTCGGTCGGCCGGGTGAGGAGGTGGACGACCCCTACTTCGGTGGCGTCGGCCCCCGGCGGACCGGTTGCACCGAATGCGGCTCCTGCATGACCGGCTGCCGCGTCGGCGCCAAGAACACCCTGGTGAAGAACTACCTATATCTCGCCGAGCGAGGCGGGGCCACCGTGCACCCCATGACCACGGTGACCGCGGTGCGCCCGCAAGCGGATGGAACCTGGCTGATAGACACCATGGGCACGGGGGCGCTGCGCATCGGGTCGCGTGGGCGACGGACGATGCGGGCAAACCAGGTGGTGCTCGCGGCGGGCACCTGGGGAACCCAGCAGCTGCTGCACCGGATGCGTGATGAGGGCGTGCTGCCCCGGCTCTCACCCCGACTGGGCGAGCTGACCCGGACGAACTCCGAGGCGATCGTCGGCGCCATGCGCAACACTGTGGAACCACAGCGCGATTTTTCCCGCGGGATTGCCATCACCTCCTCCTTCCATCCCGACGAGCACACCCACATCGAGCCGGTCCGTTACGGGCGGGGCAGCAACGCAATGGCCCTGCTGAAAACCTTGGCCACCGACGGCGCGTCGGACACTCCGCGCTGGCGGCAGTTTTTGGGATTCGTCGTTCGGCACCCGGTCAAGATGATGCGGTTGCTGTCGGTGCGGCGTTGGAGCGAGCGGACGGTGATCCTGCTGGTGATGCAGACCCTGGACAACTCGCTGACCACCTACCGCCGTCGCGGCCGGCTCACCTCGCGTCGCGGTCACGGCGAGCCCAACCCCACCTTCATCCCGGCCGGCTTTCAGGCCAACCAGCTCACCGCCAAGTACATCGACGGTATCGCGGGCAGCACGTGGGGGGAGCTGTTCGGAATCCCGATGACCGCGCATTTCCTTGGTGGCTGCCCGATGGGCGCGACCGCCGCCGACGGCGTCATTGACGCCTACCACCGCGTGCACGGCTACCCGGACCTGTCCGTGGTGGACGGATCGGCGATCAGCGCGAACCTCGGGGTGAATCCGGCGCTGACCATCACGGCGCTGGCTGAGCGGGCCTTCGCCTTATGGCCCAACAACGGTGAGCCGGATCCGCGGCCGGAACCAGGCGAGGGCTACCGGCGCCTGGAGCCCATCCCGCCACGCGCTCCCGCCGTGCCGCCGCACGCCCCCGCCGCCCTGCACCTGCGTCACCCGTGATCCAGCGGATTGTCTGCTCTGCCGCGATCGGCACAGCGGCGCGGCCTACGGGGCTTCTCTCAGCTCGTCCAGGAGGCGCTCGAGTCCTACCTGCATGATCTTCACGACGACGAGATCGGCGTGCTGCTCGACCTCGAAGGAATGCTCGGCGAGGGGGACGAGGCGGAGCTACGGGCCCGGGTGGGCGCGATGAGGGCGACGTGGCGGGCCTCGTAGTCGCCGACACCGACCTGATTATCGACTTCCTCCGGGGCCGTGGGCCGGGCGCGCGGCTGACACGCGAGCTTCTCGTCGAGCGCCGACTTCGGCTAACTGCGATCACCGGGTTCGAGTTGCGGGTCGGTACCGACTTCCTGGACCGGCGAGAGCAGATCATGCGGCTGTTCCGATCCCGGACTGTGACACTGGACCTCGCGTCCGCGTTGCGAGCTGGCGAGATCGCTGCGGTGCTGAACGGGGCCGGCTCGACCATCGGCTTCGCCGACTGCATCCAGGCGGGGATTTGCCTCCGGCACGATCTGCCGCTGGCGACGAGGAACCGCAAGCACTTCGACCGGGTTGACGGGCTGCGGCTAGTTGATGTCGATGTGGCCTGACGGTCTTGGTGAGAGAAGGTCGAGACCGATTCCACGGCTACTGGTCGCGGCGGATTACCGATGAGCACCGTCCCGTGTACAAGGCCGTGGATGACGGGATCCGCGTCGCGGCCTGCCGCTATCACATCGGCAACTCCTTCTCAGGCCTCGGGCGCGGACGGATGGACAGGATTAGGTCTGGCGCTGGTCTGGCGCTGTGCGACGGCGGTGTCCTCGTGTCGGGCGGTTGGCCGCAGGTCACGCAGGTCAGGCGGCGGGCCGTCGACGACGCTGTGGCCAGTTCACGAAGTAAGTGTCGTCCAGGGATCACTGGGTTCCGACACGGATGTCTGGGAACTTTGTACCGGATGAGGACGACTCATGCCTTGAAGCCTTAAATGTCCAGATCGCCGGTCACCGTGGAGGTCGCCCCGTGTCCACCATCACCAGAACACCCGGACCTCCCGCGGATGCCACCGACGACAGCGAGGACGGGCTGCGGTCGCGCGCACTATACCGCGCCGTGTGGCGCTGGCATTTCTATGCCGGGTTGTTCGCGATTCCGGTGATCGTGTTGCTGTGCCTGAGCGGGATCGTCTACCTGTTCAAGCCTCAGATCTACGGGCTGATGTACGGGGAGCTGCAAACCGTGGCCCCCGCCGAGCGAACCGTCAGCTACCAGCAGCAACGCGACGTGGTCGAGCAGGCCTATCCGGGCGCCACGGTGACTGCCATCTTGACACCGTCGCAGCCCTCGCGCTCAACCCAGTTCGACCTGACCAGTGCAGAAGGCAAGGCCCTTTCAGTCTTTGTCAATCCCTACAGTGGCGAGGTGCTCGGCCACCGAGACAACGCCAAGGACATCGTGAAGATCTCCCTGGCGTTGCACGGGTCGCTGATGACCGCAAGCTGGCTCGGTGACGAAACGTATGGTGACCGGTTCATCGAGATCGTGGCGGGCTGGTCGATCGTCCTGCTGGTCACAGGCGTCTACCTGTGGTGGCCGCGGGGCCAGCGGCGAGGTCTGCGCGGTGTCTTGCTGCCCCGCTTCCACCTGCGAGGCAAGCGCATGCTCTGGCGTGACATTCACGCAGTAACCGGCATCTTGTTCTCCTTTGTGACCATGTTCTTCCTGGTGACTGGGATGGCATGGACAGGCTGGTGGGGACCGAAGTACCTGACAGCAGCCTCGGACCGCTTCGAGGTCGGCTCCAACGGTGTCTATGACGGCGCGAGCTCCAAGACAGTGGGGGAAAAGCTGCCCAACGGGCAGTCGCCGTGGGCGTTGGGGAACCTGCCACTGGCCGCCTCGGACACCTCGCACCGCGGCCACGCCACAGGCGGCGAGCTGCGCTGGGATCCCCGCGACGGCGCGCCGCTGGACGCCGTCGTCGCCAGCGCCCAGCAGCTCGGTGTTCCGCACGGCTTCACGGTCACCCCGCCCGAGGACGCCACCGGCAGCTACATGATTGCCTACTGGGAAGACGGCGACATGGAACCCAACCGCAGCGCCACCGACATGCGGGTCGCTTACATCGACCAGTACACGGCTCAGCCGCTGGCCGATTACGACTTCGGCGACCTCGGCCCGGTCGCCCAGGCGACCAACTTTGGCATCGCCCTGCATGAGGGCCGCCAGTGGGGCCTGGTCAATCAGCTTATGACGCTGGCCGGTGCGTTGGCGATTCTCATCTCCGTGGCCTCGGCGATGGTCATGTGGCGTAAGCGGCGCCCGAAGGGCCTAGGCTCACCCCGCAAGGAATCCAATCGCAAGCTCGGCTTCAGTGTGGTCGTCATCATGATCGCACTCGGGGCGCTGTTTCCCCTGTTGGGATTGTCGATGCTGGCCATTCTGGCGCTTGAGTTCCTCGTCATCCGGCGAGTGCCCCGCTTAGCCAGGATCTTCGGCACCGCGACCGCGGACCAAAGCCGCACCTGATCCAGCCAGCTACGGGCAGCAACAGCACCTGCCGCGACCGTTCGGTGCAACGCCTCAGCCCGGGCGAATTCTGCTGGCGGGAATGCCTGCGGGTCGGCCCATCGCGCCGTCAGGATCGCGTCGAGATTCAGCCCGGCGCCGTTGTCTCCGTTTGTCACCGCGGCAGGTTACTGCTCGCCTCGTGCCGCCGCAGCGACCGGTACAAGCGCTAGCGTGCAGCCATGACGGTGCTGGTCGTTGACTTCGGTGCGCAGTACGCGCAGCTGATTGCTCGCCGGGTCCGCGAGGCGCAGGTGTACTCCGAGGTTGTGCCGTACACCGCACCGGTGGCGGAGATCCTCGATCGAAAGCCGGCGGCGATCGTGCTCTCTGGTGGCCCGGCCAGTGTGTACGCACCAGATGCCCCGCGCGTCGACCCGGCGCTGTTCGAGGCTGGGGTGCCGGTGCTGGGCATCTGCTACGGCTTTCAGGCGATGGCCGACGCGCTGGGTGGCGCCGTGCAAAGAACCGGCACCCGGGAGTACGGGCGCACCGACCTGCAGGTGCTCGATGGTGGCGGCGTGCTGCACCGCGAGCTGCCCGCGCACAGTCCAGTGTGGATGAGCCACGGCGACGCCGTCACCACCGCCCCGGAGGGGTTCGCCGTCACGGCACGGTCGGCGGGTTCTCCGGTGGCGGCGTTCGAGGACTTCGACCGGCGGCTAGCCGGGGTGCAGTACCACCCGGAGGTGGTCCACTCCCCGCACGGCCAGGAGGTGCTGCGCCGGTTCCTGCACGAGGTTGCCGGCATTCGGCCGAGCTGGACCACCGCAAACGTCATCGACGAGACGGTGGCCGCGATCCGGGTCCAGGCCCGAGGCGGCAGGTTGATCTGTGGCCTGTCCGGTGGGGTGGACTCCGCGGTCGCCGCCGCGCTGGTGCACCGGGCCGTTGGAGATGCACTTACCTGCGTATTCGTCGACCACGGCCTGCTGCGGGCCGGGGAGCGAGCTCAAGTGGAACGGGACTATGTGGCCGCGACGGGGGTCAAGCTGGTTACTATCGATGCCCGGGAGCGATTCCTGACCGCGCTTGCTGGGGTGGTGGATCCCGAGCAGAAGCGAAAGATCATCGGGCGGGAGTTCATCCGGGTCTTCGAGGCCGCAGCCCGAGATCTGCAGGCCGAAGCAGGCCGGCATGGCCAGGAGATCCGCTTCCTGGTGCAGGGCACCCTGTACCCGGACGTGGTGGAGTCCGGCGGCGGCTCAGGCACCGCCAACATCAAGAGCCACCACAACGTCGGCGGCCTGCCCGAGAACCTGAGATTCGAGCTGGTTGAGCCACTGCGCGCACTGTTCAAGGACGAGGTGCGCCGGGTGGGGCTGGAACTCGGGTTGCCGGAGACGATCGTGCACCGCCAGCCGTTCCCGGGTCCCGGCCTGGCGATCCGGATCATCGGCGAGGTCACCGCCGCGCGCCTGGATACGCTGCGCGCCGCGGACGTGATCGCCCGTGAGGAGCTGACCGCGGCCGGGATGGACCGCGACATCTGGCAGTGTCCGGTGGTGCTGCTGGCGCAGGTGCGCAGCGTCGGCGTGCAAGGCGATGGGCGAACCTACGGGCATCCGGTGGTACTGCGCCCGGTGTCCAGCGAGGACGCCATGACCGCGGACTGGTCCCGGGTGCCCTACGACGTGCTGGCCCGCATCTCCGGCCGGATCACCAACGAGGTACCCGAGATCAACCGGGTGGTGCTCGACGTGACGAGCAAACCCCCCGGCACCATCGAATGGGAGTAGGCGGATTATGACTATGGTCGATGACTATGGTCTATCCTAGATGCATGACCGAAGTGGTGATGCAGGCTAGCACTTTCAAGGCGCGTTGCCTCGCGCTTCTTGACGAGGTGGCAAACTCGCACAGCACCATTGTGGTGACCAAGCACGGCAAGCCGGTTGCGAAGCTGGTCCCGATCAACGACGAACCACCGCCGACCCGCGGCTCGGTCACCCTCCTTGTTGAGGATGACGAGGCGTATTTCTCCACTGGAGAAACCTGGCATGCCGAGCGCTGAGCGTGTCCTCGTGGACACGCACGCGCTGCTCTGGTGGCAGGCCCAGCCAGGCCAGGCCAGGCCGGACCGGATTTCCACGACAGCTTGGGAGCGGATCACCGCCGCGAGCTGTGCCCTGGTGAGCCCAATCAGCTGTTGGGAAGTCGCCATGCTCGTCGGCAAGGAGCGTATTCGGCTCGACCGGCCTACCGCAGCATGGATTCGCGACGTGCTCGCCACCGACGGCATCGGCGTCGCTGAGCTGACTCCGAGGATCGCGGTAGCGGCTGCTGAGCTCGTCGACTTCCACGGCGACCCGGCCGACCGTTTCCTCTATGCGACCGCGCGACTCCTCGGCGTCCCGCTGCTGTCCAAAGACCGCCTGTTGCACGGTTACGCCGAGGCCGATCGCACCGTCACCGTCATCTGGTGACCGCCTACGTCGTCTGGTGACCGCCTACAACGTCTGGCCCGATGGAACAGTTATCCGGTGCGTGCGCGTACGCCTGGAGGCGGGGAGGCTAACACCACCCTGCGGTGGCCCCATGACGCAAACGACGCCGAACTCAGTATCCACGCGCTGAGTTGCATGAGCTATTTCGCGCCTCTTGGCAGGGCAAAGCGCACACCGGAATAGACACGGCCGTCGCCGCGCGAAGTCTGCTCAGCAAAACTGAGGATCCGCTCATGGGGATCTGTGTCGCGCAACGGACGGCCACAGCCTATGCGATGGTTGGTCAGTATGCGGAATGCATGGCACAGTTTGAGCGGGTCGTTATCGAGGTGCGGGCCGGCATACACCAACTCGTAGCACGGGTTGAGCCACCAATAGAATAGCAGTCGTCGCCACGAGATTTTCCCGCCGTAGGCTTGGATGATCTCATTGACGGGGCCAGGTCCGAAAGTGGCCAGCAGGCCGACAAAGTCGAGGCTCGGATCGCCTACCGATGCCCGATCGTCGTCCTCGTCAGGGCGCACGGTGAGCGCGATCCACCCGTACCGCTCGAGGCCGTAGCCAGCAGGGGATGCGCTGTCATCGGTCGCCACGACCGCTTCGGCCTCGGCGAGCGGCAGCTTCAGGCTGAGGTGCTCGGCGGTCTGGTCGGAAAAGACGAAGTTCTTTCCGCGTACCCGGAAGGTGGATGCCCGCCCCACGCCTCAACGTCGACGCGCGTCGCTTCGGGCAACCGCGCGACGATCTGCTCGAGTCGGCTCATGCCGCCCACCGGCCTGCCCCTCTCGTCCCGTGCGGCTCGGTATGCACACTAGGCGTCCTGCTACGGTCGGGGCCGGTTCGCCGTGGCGGGCGGCCCGGTTTGGTGCGAACATTGACAAATGGGGGCATCTTCCTACATACGGAGCGGTGAGCTGACACACCCACCGCGTCGGGGGACGTGTATGACACATCCGCCGCAGCCGTACGAGACGCCCCGTCATGCACAGCACGCCACCGGGCCGACTAAGGAGATCACCATGCTCGCCATCGTCGCTGCCATCCTGTTCGCGCTCGCCCTGGTGCTCCACCTGGCCGGAGTTGCGCTCGGCCCGCTTGACGCCTTTGCCTTCATGTTGGCCGGGCTGCTGTGCCTTGCGCTGCAGTTCGCCGGGGTCGGGGCTGGCTCCTTTAGGCGCAGCCGCGTCTGAGACGGCAGAGTTCGCGGGAACCCGCCAGGTTCTCACGCGAAAGATCGTCGAAAGTGAGTTGTGGACGTGCGGCTCTGCACTGCTACGGCTCACTTTTGACGATCATGGGGCGAGCCCTCATACGTCCAGTGCTCGAGGAGGCTACTGGCCCGCTTGGGCGGCAGTGTTTGTGGTTCCGGAACAAAGGCTCAGCTTGCGATTTCGTGCTCGTACCCGGTTGCTCCGCACCGATGAGCACCCTTCACTAACCTTGTGACCCTCAACACCATCGCACTTGAGCTCGTCCCGCCGAATGTCGAGGACGGCAAGGAGCGGGCCCTCGAAGAGGCGCACAAGGTGCTCGAGCACTCCAAGGCGTTCGGCATCGAAGGCCGGATCAGGCACGTGATGATCCCCGGGCTGATCGGGGAGGAGGACGACAGGCCGGTCGCGATGAAACCGAAGCTGGATGTGCTCGACTTCTGGTCGGCCATCCACCCGGAGCTGCCCGGGGTGGGCGGGCTGTGTACCCAGGTCACCGCGTTTATGGACGAGCCGGCCCTGGCCGAGCGGCTGGCAAACCTGCGGGTCGCCGGAATCGACGGCGTCGTCTTCGTCGGCGTTCCGCGTACGATGAGCGACGGCGAGGGGCCGGGCGTCGCACCGACCGACGCGCTGTCACTTTACGACCAGCTGGTGCGTAACCGCGGCGTGATCCTGATCCCGACCCGGGACAGCGAGCTGGGGCGGTTCAACTTCAAGTGCAACCAGGGCGCCACGTTCGGCATGACCCAGCTGCTGTACTCCGACGCGATCGTGGGCTTCCTGAAAGACTTCGCGCGGGAGACCGATCACCGGCCGGAGATCCTGCTTTCGTTCGGGTTCGTCCCGAAGGCCGAGAACCGGGTGCGATTGATCAACTGGCTGATCAAGGACCCGGGCAATGACGTCGTCGCCCAGGAGCAGGCTTTCGTCACGAAGTTGGCCGGCAGCGAGCCCGACGTGAAGCGCCAGCTCATGCTGGACTTGTACAAGAGGGTGATCGACGGTGTCGCCGACCTCGGCTACCCGCTGAGCATCCACCTCGAGGCCCCATACGGTGTCTCAGCGCCCTCGTTCGAGACTTTCGCCGAGATGCTCGCCTACTGGGCGCCCGACAAGAATTGACACCGGCGCAAACCGCAGCCGTGAACATGCCTACCCTGGTGCCCGGCCTGGACTGGTCCACGCTGCTGCGCGAGGTCACCGAGCGGGGAGTGGCGTTCGCTGCTCGCGCGGTCTGTCAGCCGTTCTGTGACCAGCTGGCGGCTGAGCTGCGGGGCGGGCCGTACCAGCCGGTGGAGCCGGTGATCGGGCAGGTTCGGCAGGAGGCCGAGTCGTTCGAGCTCCCGGTCGGAGAGCTGGACGGGTATCCCGTGCTCGCCAGCCTCTGCGACGAGCTTGTCCGGCAGGTCCACGAGCACGGGGTGCCGCAGTGGGTGCCGAACGAGATCGCGATCCAGCGCTACCAGCCAGGGTCCGTCGGCATCACGCCGCACCGCGACCAGCGCCGGTACGCCCAGCTCGTCGCTCTGATCACCATCGCCGGATCGGCGCCGTTCACCCTGTGCCGCAACCGGGACGGCGACCCCATCCAGACCTGGCAAGTGGGCGAGGGCAGCCTGGTGCTGCTGCGCGGGCCAGGGCTGGCCGGCGACCCGGATGGACGGCCAATGCACCTGGTCGGCGGGCCCACCGGTGCACCGCGGACGTCGATCGGGATCCGGATGGACACCGCATAACGGCCGCGCCGGGCGCAGTCAGATTGGCAACAATGGGCTCGGTGTCCCGTGCCAGGAGACTGCCAGGTTCTCGCGGGCGCGGGTGCAGGCAACGAAGAGAAGGCACCGTCGCGCTGGATGTCGAGTTCGTGAGTGCGTTGGTCGTCCGCGGCCAGGGTGACCGCTGATGCCGCTGGTACGTAGTGCCGGCTGACGCCGACCACAGCGACACAGCGGAACTCCAGTCCCTTCATTCGGTGCATGGTCGCAACCGCAACCTCATCGTCACCCGCGACCCGTTTTGCGAGCGAGACAGCCGGAATGCCCGAACCCACCAGCGCAGCCACCGCCTCATCGATGAGCACACTGGACCTGGCCGCGATCCCGACCTGTCCCGGCTGCACGCCGTCGCCCAGCCACCTCCGCACGACGGCCCCGAGGTGTTCCATCTCGGCCGACCGGGTTTTCGCGCCATGCAGGACGGGAGGCGCGCCGTGGACCTCCGAGCGGCACCCAGCCAGGGTCTCCAAGTCCTCGTTCATATCGTCTATGCGCTCGCCGCGCAGCAGGCCCAGACTCCACCCCAGGATCTCCGCAGTCGTTCGATAGTTAACCTTCAAACGCTCGGAGCGGCCTGAGATATCAATCCCGATTTGCTTAAGCGAGACGCGGTGGTCGTAAATGCGCTGATGGGTGTCGCCGACAAGAAAGAGGTCGTCGGGGCCTGAGGGGACGGCTGCCCGCAGCATACGCCACTGCCACGGGCTGAGGTCCTGCGCCTCGTCGACGACGATATGCCGGTACGGTTTGGCCGCGGCGAGTTCGAGCAACCGCGCGGCTTCCACGCAGATCGTCTCGTAAGTCCACCAGCCCTCAGCGCGAAGCTCCGCCTCGAAGCCGGCGAGCGCGGGCCAGATCTCCGCCCGTCCTTGCGTCCCCAGCGGCCGTCCTCGGCCTGACCGCGCCGCAGCAAGGTACTCCTCGCGGGTCGCTATGCCTTGGGTCAGCACGACGTGGCGCCACTCCTGGCTGAGGAACGCCTCGGTGCAGCTGAGGCCGAACCGGGCGATGAGGCGCCTCCAGCGGCCCCGCTCCTCAGAGGCAGCAAGCACCGGCAGCCTGCCGTGCCGGGACGCGGTGATCTGATAGGCGATCTGATCGATATGCCGCACGTCGATCCGACGTAGCAGTGCCTCATCATCGATGAGCAGACGGAGGCCGCTCTCCAGAGATCCGGCCAGTGTCTTGGTGAAGGTGGTCACGAGGACCGACCGGTCCCGCGGCGAGAACTGGGCGAGGTGCTGAGCGCGATGCAGGGCGACCACGGTTTTGCCGGTACCCGGCCCGCCGGTTACCCGTGCCGGGCCGCTGAAGGACCCGTGGGCCATCCGGTGCTGCGTCGGGTGCAGGTAGACCCGCCAGAGCGCGAACGGGTAGCTGAACACTTCCATCAGCTCGTCAGGCCCGCTGACCAGCACCACTCGCCCCGGGGAACGGGCTACGGCCGCCGTCACATCGGAGGTGTCGTAATCGACAGCCACCCTCCCCGCTCCGGCCATCTCCTCCCATACCTGCTCGGGCGTCATCCCGATCGCGAGGCCGACCAGCACGTCGTACTGTGGTTCGGGCAGGATCCCGCGCGCAGATTCGAGCTGGTCAAGATCGGTGAGCACGCGGGCGAACGGAAGCACCTGTTCGTCGATGCCCAGTCGAGCGAGATCCGCGTCGCCTACGCCGCCGAGCAGCCGGGAGGTGGATGCCTTGGCGTCTTCGGTCAACTTGGGCAACCGCTCCTCGATGGCCGCGACGTCGCGCACCTCGATGACACCGGTCGCCCGGTTGACGCTGACCCGCCGCCGGCAGGCCCAATCGTAGGCGGCGTCGTGCGGCAGCACCTTGAGCAGTGTGTAGGAGTCACCTGATTCCGGAGCGAGCACGATCCCGCGCCAGGACTGATCGATCCGGATAGAGCGCAGCCGAGCGTCGCGGACGTTGTTGATCTTTTCTAAGTGCACGCCGGCATGGGTAGCCTGCTCGAATTTGGCAAACGCGGCATACACCTTTTCCTGGATTGCGCGCTCCAGCTTGCCGAACTCCCAGAGGAAATCCCGGTCGATGCCCAGCCGCGCCACGTGATACCCCTCTCATGCTGGTGGCGAACTCGCCACCAGCTCGTCAGCGATATCCGCCACCTGCGCGAGCAGCTTCGCCGGGGGCAGTGTGAGGTCCAGGGCATGGCAGACGATCTCAATGTCCGCATGCCGTACGGCGTGCCGGATCGGGTCGGCGTTGCCCCGGGCGTAGACGAGATGGCCCCGGGACAGGCGCAGCGCGGTGCAGTAGGCCAGTACCTGATAAAGATCCTCGAATGGCTTGTCCTGCTTGTATTTGGCGTCGACCACCGCGACGGGTCGCCCCTGTACCTGCCACACCAGGTCGGGTTCCATCCGCACCCGGTACTTTTTGTCGAGGTGGCACTGGTAGCGCTGGATAGCCACCCCGCCGTAGCGGGCATGCAGCTCCTCCGACAGCGCACCGACGACGAAGTCCTCGAAGATCTTCCAGAGGTTGAACAGGAATCTATTGGCAAACAGTGCTCCGGGCGTGTGCTCGGGGGAGGTGACCTGCCAGATGACCTCGGCCAGGCGCAGCGCGGTGTGATAGCGCTGGTTGAGCCGGCTCGGCTGCCACGACGGCAGGCTGTTGCCTCGCGCCGGTGTGGTGACGCCGACCAGACGGGCCCGCAGGGCGGTGAGTCGACGTTCTGACTCCTTGTCCACGCGCGGCACGCCGGCCATCCGGGTGATCGCGGCCAGCAGGATCTGATTCTCCGGCACGTCGACGGTGAAGTCATCGTGTCGAACCTCCATCGGGATGGCGCGCCCGTGATGCCTGCGCAGCTGGTCGGCTTCCCGCAATCGACCGCGCAGCACGGTGGCGGATTCCTCGATGGTGCGGTAGCCCTGCAGCAGGCCCGCTCGCAGCGCGCGCTCGATCTGGCGGCACAATGCCTGCGCGATCGCCGGTACCAGCCCCTCGGCGATATCGAGCCCCACGTCCTCGTCACGCCAGCTACCCACGTGCGCGGCGTAGCCGACGAGGAAGAGCAAGCGATCAATCGGCAGCTTGGGGTGGATCCAGACTTCGACATCCCCTACTTGAGCGACGCCCACCTTGCCGCGCGACGCGACGTTCCACAGGCCAGGCTGATGGGGTGCGGGTGTCGCGGTTACCACGTCTGACTGGGCCAGCCCACGGTCCTGCCGATCTGTGAGCCGGTGCGGGCTCCGGCCATACTCGGTGATCTCCACGTGGTTCACGGTGCCGAGTCCTCGATGGAGCCCTGCTCCGCGGCGAGCGCGGCCCGCAACGTGGAAAGCTGGTAGCGATGAAGTACAGCGGGCTGCGCTCCGTAGTGGTATTCGGCCAGCAGGGGCAGGATCGAGGTCTCCCACACCCGCTCCAGTCCGTCTTTGCGGCGGTAGATCTGCGGGTGCATCAGGTAGGACGGACCGATGGCCATGTCCCGGTCCTCGATGCGCTGATTGAGCGCGTCAAGCAGAGCGAGAGCATCCAGGTTATGTGCGACGTCTTCATGCTCCGTCCACCCGCATCCGGTTGCAGAAGGCGTCGAACTCGGCGACCTTGCCTTCCCGCACCGCGTATGACTTGTGCTGGTAATCCTGCTCTACCGCTGCCTTGAGCGTGGCGAGCAGCACCGGGGGATCGATCTGCCGCAGGCTCGCGGCGGCCAACGAGACCGACCCCTTCTGCAGCCACACCGGGACCAGGTCGTGGCCGTCCACCGACGACCCGCGCACCAGCCAGGCCCGGCGGATGGGAGACTCGATTTCCCCGTCGGTGCCGAACTCGGCCCGTTGTTCCCACAGGTCATCAGCGGTGATTCGCTGGCTTGGGTCGGCACGCCCCGAGTCGTCAAATCGGAGTCCCTCACTCTCCAGCACCTGCCGCGGATCGTCACTGCGGTCGGGGTCGGACCAGTGGAGGTCAGGGGCGATGGTGCCGTCGGAGCGCAGTACCCGGTGGGCATTGGGGACCTTCTCAGCACCCAGGAACTTACCGACCGACTGCGGTGAGAGCCCGGTAAGCGTCGCGAGATCGCCGTAGGTTGTCCACCATCCGGCCTCCACGTAGCCCAATGCCTTGGCGACTTCCGCCCAGCGGGAATCGTCGTAGCCGGACTGCTTTGGCTGTCTCTGCTTGCGGTGCAGCCGGTAGCGCCGGGTCAGCTCACTGAGGAAGTCATCACCCAGAAACAGTTCATGGCGGCTGCCGCTGCCGCCCGTGAGGGGTGAAAATCCCGGTGGGCGGTCTGGGTGACGTCGTCTATCGATTGGTGCGGTGGAGCCCGACCTGAA
>JALZHU010000237.1 GCA_030860695.1 Actinomycetota bacterium | reverse complement strand
GCCCTGCCCTCCACCACGCGCGCCACCACCGTGGGCACCCACCCACAGCACAACCACGTCAAAAAACCAAACCAAAACCCCCCAACCCGCTAGACACAGCCCCGCTCCTACAGGGATGACAGACCCTGGGGGCGCCGCGCCGGCGTGAAAACTATGCGGGGGCTGCCCGCCCGACGCCGTCGTTTCCTTGGCAGTTGAGGCCGTTGATCAGTCTGGCGCCGGGGCCCTGCTTGAGGGTTGCGCACTGTGGCTATGAGCACGCCGGTCAGATTTGGCATTCCACCGGACCCCCGGGCAGCCCCGTTGGCGACCTACCCGAGGTGAGGAATCGGATTGATGCAACAGCCGATTGAGGTCGAGGTCGACGAGGACGAGCAGATCGTGGAGTGGGTCGCGGCGGTCGATGTGGCTAAGGCCAGCGGGATGGTGTGTACCCGGGTGCCGCATGAGTCGGTGCCGGGCAAGCGGGTGACCAAGGTGTGGCGGGTGCGCTCGACCACTCGGGCGATCATCGAGCTGGCTGACCACCTGCGGTGCCGGGCATTCAGCGGGTGGTCTTGGAGTCAACATCGGTTATCCGGGGCTGAGAGGGGGTCGTCTGTGACGGCAAACGAGAGATGTTTTGAGTGGCCGGCGTGTTTGTCGCGGATGGGTTATCCGCAGCTATTGCGTTACGGGATGTGACAGCGGTTGACGGACAGTGCCGGACACAGCGGGTTGCGCCGCCCGGCGGCGCGGCGACCTGGACGGTGTTCGGTCCCGACCATTGCGTGGTCGGGCCGGTGGAGGAGTTCCTGGAGTATCTGCGGGTGTAGGGCACGTCGCCGAACACGGTGAAGTCCTATGCCCGGGCGCTGGCGTTGTGGTTGACCTACCTTTCGGTGTTCGGTCTGGCGTGGGATGCGCTGACCCTGTCTGAGGTGGGCGGGTTCTTGGCTTGGCTGCGCAGCGGGGATGGGCCGCAGGTGGTGTCCATCGGGCCGCGGCCGGCGAGGTTCGCCGAGTTGACGATCAGTAGCCGGCTGCGGGCGGTGACCTCCTGTTACCGGTTCCACGAGCTCAACGGCGTCGCGCTGGGCGCAGACCTGGTGTGAGTGGTGCACGGCGGGCGGACAGTCTATAAGCCGATGCTGGAGCACGTGGCCCGTAAGAAGGGCCGCCAGCGGCCGGTGATCCGGGTGCAGACGCCCCGGCACGTGCCAGCGCCGGTGCTGACTCCGGGGCAGATCGAGGCGATCTGCGGTGCGTGCGGTTCGACGCGGCGAGCGGGCGGTGGACGGGCCAGGTGCGGGACCGGCTGCTGTGGTCGCTTGTTGCCGAGACCGGCCTTGGCCTGGGAGAGGCGCTGGGGCTGCAGCATCGTGACTGGCATACCGGCCGCGGTGACACCCCGTTGATCGAGGTGGTTGCCCGCGAGCATCCGCACGGGGTCCGGGTCAAGGGCGGGACCTTCCGGCGGGTGTTCATCTCCGATGAGCTGGACCGGCTTTATGGGGAGTACCTGTGGCAGCTGTGCGAGGCGGGCGCCGATTGGGCGGTAGCGGGCATGGACGCCGCGTCGGTCTTGGTGAATCTGGCGGGCGGTACCCGGTTCGCGCCGTGGCGCCCCGAAAGTGTCTATGGCCTGGTCGGGCGGCTGCGCCGGGATCTGGCCGGGCGGGTCCCAGCGGCCTGGACTCCGCACTGGATGAGGCATTCGCATGCCACCGCCTTGCTGCTGGCCGGGGTGCCGGTGCACGTGGTGTCGCGGTGATTGGGCCACGGCGACGTGCAGACCACGCTGGAGCTGTATGCGCACGTGACCGAGGACGCCGACATGCGGTCGGTCGCGAAATGGCGGGCGTTTGCTGCTGGGTGGCGGATGGTGGAGGCGGCCGGGCAGAACGGGCCGGGCTCGTGAATGGGATCACCGCCGAGGAGCTGATGGACTGCTGGGAGGTGTCCGGCTCCTCCTATGACGCCGAGATCCTCAGCCGCCTGTGGGCCTTGGTGCCGCCGGAGATGCGGCTTGCCCGGCTATCGGCGGACGCGGTTCCCGGCCGCTACCGGGGCGGCTTTGCCAGGGACGGCAAGTCATACCCGCTAGTCGAGGTCGGCGGTCTGCCCGGCCCGATGCGCTAGGAGATGACCTGGTGCATGTTCCGGATCATCGAGCTGGGCGGGCGGGTCCAGATGCCCGGCACCGTTATGCTGGCGCGCCGGCTCACCGAGATCACCGCCGATCACCGGGCCGGAACGTTGCGCTCGCTGATGGACCTGCCCGCGCGCACCTGGCTGCAGCAGATCCCGCTGGTGGTGCACCGGCGGCGGGGAAAGCTCCCGGCCCCCTCATCGGTCACGCAGATGCGGCAGGTGCTGCTGCGGTTTTGGTGGCTGCTGGACCTGGCCTACGACGCCCGCCCGTGGTGGCAGCGAAAGTCATGGCACCCGGTGGAAGATCCCCGCATCCCGCTTCGCGAGCATGAGCCGCTGAGACGCCAGGCCATCCACTTCCACCGCATCACCGCGCCGTGGCTGCGCCGCGGCGCGCAATGGCACGGCAAGGTCGCACTGGAAACCGGGCTGCTGCGCTGGTCGACGCTTAATCAGCGGGTATTCGCGCTGACCGTCCTGGACGCGTTCCTGGCCGGGCGCGGCGTCACCGAGCCGCGGCTAGACGCCGATCCGGCCCGGGTGCGCCAGCTGATGCAGGACTTCCTCGGCCACGTGCAAGCCAGCCGGGCCACCCGCGGCCCCACCAAGGGGCAGCGGGTATCGCCGGCGCACGCGAAGACGGTGCTCGTCCACGCCGAACAGTTCTACCTGTTCATGCACGACCACAAGGACGCGGCCGCGGCGGCCACCGGCGAGCAGAGATGGGCCGGGCTGGGAGCCGGACACGCCGGGTTCTACCGCACCCGGCAACTTCCCCGCCCCGCCCGGCGGAACCCGGCCCTGGACATCATCGATGACACCGCGATGACGAAGATCATGGCAGGGATCGGCCAGCTCGGCGAGCCGGCCGGGGACGGCGGCCTCGATGACCCGCAGGCGATGCGGATCATGATGTTGCAGGCCAGGCTGGGCCGCCAGATCAACGAGATCCTCATGCTGGACGCAGACCCGCTGCTGCCGCTGCCCGCCGGCCCGGCCGCCGCCCCAGAACCGGGGACAATGACCGCCCGGCTCCGCTACCAGCAGACCAAGATCGACGGTGCGCCGGACACCATCCTCGTCGACGCCGAGATCGTCGCGATCATCAGGGCCCAGCAGCAATGGGCCGCCCACCTGGCTGCGCGAGCGCGCCGCGCCGGGCGCGCGCCCCCGCTACCTATTCCTGGACCTGCTGTTCAACCGCAACGCCGACCGGCCCTACGTGGCAGCGACCCTGCACAAGACGCTCACCGAGCTGGCCCGGCGGCTGAATATCCGCGACAGCGCCGGATGGCTGGTCGACTTCCAGCGAACCCACCGCTTCCGGCACACCAAGGCCACCAGCCTGCTCAACGCCGGCGTCCCGATCCACGTCGTGCAGCGCTACCTCGGGCATCTCTCACCCGCGATGACCATGCATCACGCCCACACCCAGGCCGAAACCCACGAAGCCGAGTTCCTGCGCTACCGCAAGCTGACCGCCGACGGCCGCGAACTCCAGATCGCCGCCCGCGACCTCTACGACATGCTGCAACCCGACCAGCGAACCGACCAGATCTTGCCCAACGGCTGGTGCCTGCTGCCTCCCCGCCAGTCCTGTGACCGGGGAAACGCGTGCCTAACCTGCGACAAGTTCGCCACCGACGCGACCTTCCTGCCCGAACTACGCGCCCAGAAAGACCGCACCCTCGCCCTCATCGACAGCCGCCAGGCCACCTTCACCGCACGGACCAGCGCCCCCATGACGCCGGGCAACGTGTGGCTGGAGGGCCGGCAACGCGAAGCCGCCGCCTTCGACGCCATCATCACCACCTTAGATGCGATGCCGGAAACAGCCGCGCACGGCCAACCATGCGCTATCCGCGGCGCCGGCGTCCCGGCCCGCACCGACGCCGCGATCGCCCGCCAGGAAGGCCGCCATGACCGGTAACCTCGCCAACCTGCAGAAAGCCACTGCCGCGCGCACCGCGGCCACCACCGCGCGGGCCAAGGCCGCGCTTACCGCGATGATCAAGTCCGGCGAGCCAGTCACCTTCCGCGGCCTGGCCGCCCGCGACGGGGTCTCCCTGGACTTCCTCTACCGCAACACCGCCATCCGCACCCGAATCAAGCGCCATCGCTCCGTGCAGCCGCCCCGGCCACAGCCCGCTCCCGCCGCCCTCCCCAGCCAGGACCCTTCCGCCAGCGTGGTGCGCACGCTGACCGCCCAGCTCACCGACCTCAGACGCCGCCACCGCGAGGAAACCACCGCCCTGCGTCAGGCCCTCGAACAGGCACACGGCGAAAACCTCCTCCTGCGAAGGCGGCTCTCCGCAGGATACGACCCCGCACCCGGGCAATGACATGACCAGCCACCCAACCGTCACGGCGCGTACGCAACGGCTATGACCTACTAAAATGCGGCAAAACTTTGTTCAAACCCCGGATAACATCGGACTACTGGCGCCCGTTTCACTATCTGCTGGAAGCCGCTGGCTTGACGGTGTGGCTGGTCAACGCCGCGCAGGCCAAAAACGTCCCGGGGCGCCCGAAGACGGACAAGATCGATGCGGTGTGGCTGGCCAAGTTGGCTGAGCGTTCGATGGTGTCGCCCTCGCTGGTGCCCGCCGAGCCGATGCGCCAGGTGCGGGATTTGGCTCGGGCCCGGTTCGATCTGTCGAAGACCGTAGCCGGGTCAAACAGCGGATCGAAAGGCTCCTAGAAAGATGCCCTGATCAAGATATCCTCCGTGCTCACCGACATCCACGGAGTCTCCGGCCGGGCGATACTCGAGGCGCTAATCGCCGGCCGGCGCAGCCCCCAAGCGCTCGCTGAGCTGGCCAAGGGACGCGCGCCCGGGCCCGCAAGACAGCCCTGCAGGAAGCGTTGGATGGTCGGTTCACCGATCACCACGCCCGGCTAGCCCGGATGCTGCTGGGCCAACTCGTCGACCTCACCGCGCGCATCGACGAGATCACCGCGCTGCTTGACGCCGCGATCACCGCTCTACCAGACGACCCACCCAACACCGACCCGCCCGCCAACACCGACGCCAACTCGCCGGGCATCACCGAGGGCACCCAGCCCCCCGGGCCGACACCGGTCAGCTACGCAACGGCGTCGCGCGGCTGTGCGCGATCCCCAGAGCCGGCCCGGACTCAGCCCGCGCCGTCATCGACGAGATCGGCCTGGACATGACGGTCTTCGGCCGCCATCAGCGGCTGTGCTCCTGGGCCAAGGTCTCCCCCCGCACCGTGCAGTCCGGCCGCACCAAAGGCCAAACTAAGACCGGCAAGGGCAACCCCTACCTCAAAGCCGCACTCGCCCAGATGGCCACCGGCGCCACCAAGACCGACACCTTCCTCGGCGAGCGCTACCGACGGCTGATCAGCGCTACCGACGGCTGATCAAACGAATGCCCAAAGCCAAGGCACTCGTCGCGCTGCAACGATCCATCCTGATCATCATCTTCCACCTGCTCACCGACCCCACCACCGAGTTCACCGACCTCGGACCCGACTTCTACACCCGCCGCATCGACCTCGCTCGACGCACCAACCACCTGACCCACCAACCACCTGACCCACCAACTCCAGGCCCTGGGCTACACCGTCCAGCTCACCCCCACCAAGACCGCCTAAACCCGCCAGAACCCACCCCCACCGGATCACCTCCCGGTGGTCCCTTCCCCCCGTCCCGGCTCCGCGACACAAGCCACGCCGAGCCGGCGATCCCGTTCGCCCGTCCCCGACTCGGTTTTCCGGTCAGCCAAGCGGTTCCGAGGCGAGTGAGGACGAGACATCGCCGTAGTAACGAATGCGCAAGGTGTGCCGTCTGTCAACGTCAGCTGCGATCACGCGCCTCCGGCCAGAGGCAAGTTGCTTACTCAGCCAGGCCGGGCCTCCCGGGAATCGCTGCCATCGTAGCGGGCGCGGTAGTCGTCAAACAGGACGGACACGTTGTCGATCGCATCTTCCTGCGCTGAGATTTCGCCAATGTCAACATGATCGTCATGGAGGCAGCCTCCGACCTGGCCGCAGCATGAGCGCCCCGGGGCGTCTTTCCGTGTCAGTGGAGGACTCGGACTCAACTTACTCGCCGCCCGTTCCCTGAGTCCGGTCGGTCGCGCTAGGCGTCTCCGGGCCGTCGGAGGCTGCCACAACGATCACAACCTACCTTGGCCGTTCCCATCCCTGCAGGGATGACCCAGCCCCACCGGCCGTACAATCGGCCCCGCGTGTCGGACGGTGATCAGGAGCTGGTCACAGACACGCGGCGCAGGCCATCGGAAGTGAGGTAGCGAGCCCGAGCACAACGGACCGAAATTCGCCTGGTATCTAAGGCGAACGCACAACCTAGGCCCTCGTAGCTCAGGGGATAGAGCATCGGTTTCCTAAACCGTGTGTCGCAGGTTCGAATCCTGCCGGGGGCACCCTGTTTGAACAGCGCAAATGCTTTGCGGATACTCAGGTGGAGCCCTTCGGGGAAGGGTTTGGGGTATGAGTGTGCGCTAGCCTGGTCTCATGGCAGGCCGCAAGCACCGTCTGCGTGGGCACATCGAGACCCGACCCAACGGCACGTTCCGGGCCATCGTGTATGCCGGCGTTGACCCGCTGACACGCAAGGAGCGCTACCTGCGCAAGTCTGCGAAGACGCACGCACAAGCCGAGATTGAGCTGACGAAGCTCCAATCTCAGGTCGACGAGCATCGGCACCCACGCAGTGCGATCACCATCGGCCAGGTGATCGAGAAGTGGCTTGAAGTGACCGAGCTGGAGGACACCACCCGCCAGCGCTACAAGGGCTTGATCCGCCTTTACATCGATCCAACGTTCGGTTCGATGCTCGCGGCCAAGCTCGACGCCGAGCTGCTGGAACGCTTTTACGCTCGGCTGCGCCGCTGCAACAAGCTCTGCAGCGGACGGGCAAAAGACCACGACTGCCGACCACTGTCCGCATCCACCGTGCGACAAATCCATTTCATTATTCGTGCCGCACTCGACCGTGCCGTGCGCTGGCGCTACCTCAGCAACAATGAAGCCTCGCTCGCCACGCCGCCATCATTCGAGCGGCCTGACCCCGATCCACCATCTGCTGCCGAGGTTGCCGCACTGCTCAACGAGACCTGGCAAGACCCGGCCTGGGCCACGTTCCTCTGGCTGACGATGGTGTCCGGCTGCCGCCGTGGCGAGATGTGCGCACTGCGCTGGACCGATCTCGACCTCACCCGCGGCATCATGACCGTGCAACGCAGCTACGCCCAGACCGCCGAGGGCAACCGCGAGAAGGCGACCAAGACCCGGCAGAAACGCCGTATCGCGCTCGACGCGCACACCGTTGATCTACTCACCGCCTACCGTAGGCAGTTGGAGTCCGAGTGCGCAGCACTCGGGATCGAACTCCCCCGAGACGCCTTCGTGTTCTCTAGCAGCCCGGACGGCTCCACTGCCCTGCTGCCCAGCACCGTCACCCAGAAGTACCGACGACTCGCAACCCGTCTCGGTCTGCGCAGTACCCGCATCCACTCCCTGCGTCACTACTCCGCCACCGAGCTGCTCACAGCCGGCGTTGACCTACGCACCGTCGCCGGTCGCCTCGGCCACGGTTCCGGCGGAGCAACCACTCTCCGGTTCTATGCCGCGTGGGTCGATGAGGCCGATCGTCGAGCCGCCAACGCCATCGCCGACATCATGCCCCAACTAGACCTCACACACCGGACACCAGGTAATCCCTACCAGATGCTCGCCGCCGAACTCCGCGCCGCGATCGAACGCGGCGAATTGGCCCCTGGCTCGCCACTGCCCACGTGCACCGAATTGGCCGCACAACACAATGTCTCCGCCGGTACCGTCAACCGCGCCATCGCTCTTCTTAAGGAATCTGGACTAGTTGCCACCAGCCGTGGCAGACGAGCGACAGTTATTACGGTTCATTGACGCCGTGGCCCCGCCGTGCCAGAACGTCGCGGCCACGTCGAGACGCTTCCGTCCGGCAGTTTCCGGGCCAGGGTGTATGCGGGGATTGATCCCCTGACCGGCAAGCGCCGGTATCTGGTGGAGAGCGCTCCCAGCCAAAAGGCAGCCGAGCGTGCGCTGACCAAGCTCCAGCGCCAGGTCGACGAAGATCGGCACCCGAAGACGGCCATCACCGTTCGGCAGGCCATCACGCAGTGGCTTGAGGTAGTGGAGCTTGAGGCCACCACTCGCGAACGGTACGACGACCTGATCCGCCTGTACATCCTGCCGACCCTCGGCGACAGGCACTGTCGAGTTAACCTTGATCATGATCTACTTTGCTAGCACAAACACAAGATGTGGCGGTCGTGCTCGCCGAACGGTTGCTTATTTTGTGATTGCTTTAGCAAAGTAGATCATGATC
>JALZHU010000236.1 GCA_030860695.1 Actinomycetota bacterium | reverse complement strand
GCGGGTTCGGGAAGGGGCCGACGGAAAAGGACCCGAACCACGGGCACCTCGCCGGCGGCCTACTTCACTTGACGGGGGGAAGCTGGAAACGGAGTCTATGACCACCGCGCCAGCTTCCCACCCTACTGAGCTGACGTGCCTTGTTACGGCGTCTGCCCTCACGGGCTGCCTGCAGAGACGAGGTCATCGGGCCGTAGCCGGAACACTTGTAGGCGCGTCCCGTGGTATTTGTCGCTTTCGCCGACCCACTCCATCCCGATCCGCCGCGCGGTGGCCGCCGCCCGCACATTGTCCGGGGCGACCATCGCGAACAATTCGACCAGCGAATGCTGGAACGCCCAGCGTGCCAGCGCCCGGGCGGCCTCGGTGATGTAACCCCGGCCCCAGTACTCCGGCGCAAGCTGATAGCCGATTTCGACGTCCGCTTCGGGCACCGGCATCGGCAGTAGGCTGATTCCACCAACCAGCGCACCCCCGTCGAGCAGAACCAGAGCCCACCGTCCGGTTCCCGGCGCCATATCGCTTTGTTCGGCGACCCAGCGCTGCAGCACCACCTGCATAGCGGCCGCGTCGGGAATGCGATCTAGCTCGTGCAGCCACCGGATGACGCTGTCGTGGCCGTAGATCTTCAGCGCTGCCTCGGCGTCGGCGACCGACCAGTCTCGCACCAGGAGCCGATCGGTACGCAGCAGCTCCGCCATGTACTGAATTTACTCCGGCTTGCGGCCTGCCGAGCCCTGCGGCGGTGCGGGCTTGATGTTGGCGTTCATCCGGAACACATTGTCTGGGTCGTAGCGCGCCTTGATCCCTGCCAACCGCTGGTACTTCGCCGGGCCGTAGGCGGCTCGCACCCGATCGTCATCGCAGTCGGCCATGAAGTTGACGTAGCCGCCGGAGTTGCTGGCGTGCGAGGACAGTGCCAGCCACACCGATCGGGCCCAGGCCCGGTCGGTCGCCAGCAACTCGGCGTCCGGTGCGATGGCTGTCACGTTGACCACAAACTGGGTCGCTCGGCTGCCGCCAAAGGCGGTGTCCTGATCACTGACGTCGGCGAACGCCCCGCCTAGCGAGAAGATCGGTATAAAAGACATCGGTGAGCTCTTGCACGGTATGTGTTCAGTGAGGACGGCGATGGCTGTGTCGCTGAGCTCTTGCAGATAAAGCCCCTTCTCGTAGGCGTGAATGCCCCACGGTGCGGTGTCGTCAAGCATCTTCTGCAGCTCGATGTACGGCAACGGGGTCACCAGCTCGAACAGCGGTGGCAGTGCGTCCCGGATCGGTGCGATCAGGCGGTCGTGTTCCTGAGCTGACCCGAATCCGGCGACCATCAGCGCATATCCAGGCGTTCCGTGGTGCTGCACGGGCACGAAGGGCGCCGGCGGCGCGGTGAGGCCACCGGCCAGGAGCAGCCCGGCCTCACGGGGCAGCGCCGCCGCCACGTCCCGGCTGAGGCGAAGCACTGTGGTGCCCTGCTCGAGCCCCCAGAAGAACAGGCCGAGGTACACGAGCGAGCCAAGCTCCTGCAGCCGGAACTCGAAGCCAGTGACGACGCCGAAGTTGCCGCCACCGCCCCGCAGTGCCCAGAACAAATCGGAATGCTCGTCGGCGGAGGCTCCCAGTGTGCGACCGTCGGCGGTGACCACCTCGGCGGATTCCAGGTTGTCCACGGTCAACCCAGCCTTGTGGACGAGCCAGCCGAACCCGCCGCCCACCGTGAGGCCGCCCATACCGGTGTGGCTGATCGTTCCTCCGGTAACGGCCAGGCCGTGCCGCTGAGTGGCAGCGTCGAGATCAGCGACGGTGGCGCCACCGCTGCACCATGCCCGGCGGCTGCCCGGGTCCACGGACACTCCCCGCAGCTCGCTGAGGTCAATCATGAGGCCGCCTTCGGGCACCGCGGCTCCCCAGTACCCGTGCGCGCCGCCTCGAACCGAGATCTGCAGCCCGTGCTCGCGCCCGAAAGCGATCGCCGCTGCGACGTCGTCCGGGCCGGCGCAGCGGGCGATGACCGCCGGCCGACGGTCGATGTCGCTATTCCACACCGCGCGGGCTGCATCGTAGTCGAGACTGGACTCATCGATCACCCAACCGGTGAGCTGAGCGCGAAGTGTGTCGATTTGCAAGCGCTGCGTCAACGTCTACCTCCACCAGCACATGAAGTGGTCAGCTCACAGCGGAGGTGTTGTGCTCAGCGGCCACTTCGAAGGACATGACGCTAGGCCACACGGATCGATACTGCTTCACTCTTTGGAGTGAATAATTCCCAGTTGCGTGAGTGAGTTGTAACTTCATGTGATCAGCTGTTTGCTTTGGGTGCAAAGAGGTGCACGGCGGGCGTGGAGTGTAGAGCCGCGGCGATGTTGCAGGCAGCGGCTCCTGTCACAGCCTGCGTCCGGGTCACCGAGCCGATAAAATGCTCACATGAGCCAAGAGCAAGAAAATGCACCCCAGCCAAACGGAATGCAGTCTGACAGCATGCCGGACGAGGGCAAGCCGACGCTTGGGGCGGTGCGCGGCGGTTTCAGCGGCTGGACTCGCTGGAGCGAGGAAGAGCACACCAAAACGGACATCAGGGAGTGCACCGACCAGCACTGTATGAACGTGGAGGTAAATTGCGGTTTCCAGGGCTTGGACGAGGGCTCGCTGCTGTCTCAGTCTGCTGGTGTGAGCGACAATCTTCGTGCCGCCTGGAAGGCGAAGCTCGAAGATGAGGGCAAGGCAAGCTCAGGGACTCAGAGCCTGAGGGACGTTATTTTCGGCCGTGCGTGACTACGAACACCGCCGCCACAATCAACCAATGCCACGGGCTGAATCCGCCCATCGCGCCTTCGGGTCAGCGTCGCACTGTGACGTTCAACATCCGACGATGTTCAACATCCGACGATGTTCAACATCCGACCGTCAACATACTCACCTTGAGCCGGTCCGGGTCAGCCCACCGGTCTAGCCGGTCGACGTTCGTGGTTTCTGTTGCCGCGGGGCGGGTAGCCCTGCGGCATGTCATCTCCCGGATCCTCGCCCTTGTCGGGGCCCCGGTCCGCGCATGGGCCGTCGGGCAACCGGCTCATCGACGGTGTGCGAACCGTGCAACGTGGCCAGACTGCGGCGCTCACGTCCCAAGGCCGTGCCCGGGAGCTTCCCGTCGACGTACTGAGGAGCGTTGAGTCATGCTCGCTACCGGGAAGAACAAATCGCCGAAAGCCGCGCGGGTGGTGGTGGTCGGTGCCACCGGCAACGTCGGCACCAGCGTGGTCACTGCGCTGGCCGAGGACCCGAGCGTGGCGTCGATACTGGGTGTGGCACGCCGACTACCGCAGTGGTCAGCGCCCCGGACCGAATGGGCCCAGGCCGATATCGAACAGGACGAATTGGTCAGCCTGTTTCGCGGCGCGGACGTGGTCATCCACCTAGCGTGGCTCATACAGCCCACCCATAGCCCGCTGATTACCTGGCGTACCAACGTCGGGGGCTCCCTACGGGTGTTCCAGGCGGTGGCCGAGGCCGGAGTGCCGGCGTTGGTGTACGCCTCGTCAATCGGTGCGTACTCCCCAGGGCCAAAGAACCAGGCAGTTACCGAGGATTGGCCGACCGATGGCTGGCCCACCGCCAGCTACACACGGGAGAAGGCGTACGTGGAACGAAGCTTGGACGCCTTCGAGCGCGGCTACCCCGACATCCGGGTGGTGCGGCTTCGCCCGGGTTTCATCTTCAAACGCGAGTCGGCCAGCGAGCAACGCCGCCTGTTCGTCGGACCGCTACTGCCCAACCAGTTGATGCGGCCGAGCTTGGTGCCAGTCGTGCCCGATCTGCCCGGGCTACGGTTTCAAGTCTTGCACACCGCAGATGCTGCCCAGGCTTATCGGTTAGCCGCGCTGAGCGAGGTGCGTGGCGCGTTCAACATCGCCGCCGAACCTGTGGTTGACGCGGCCACGCTGGCCGAGCTTTTCGGTGCCCGCATCGTTCAGGTCCCGCTCTGGCCGGTACGGACCGCGGTGTGGCTGGCCTGGCAACTGCACCTGGTTCCAGCTTCTCCCTACTTGTTCGATGCGTTCTTGCAGTTACCGATCATGGACACCACGCGGGCTCGGACTGAGCTCGGCTGGTCACCCCGGTACAGCTCGCTGGAGGCCATTGAGGAGTTCCTGGGCGGCCTGCGCGACGGCGCCGGCATGCCGACACCGCCCTTGACGCCCAAGGTGCCCGGCGGTCGAGCGCACGAACTGCGCACCGGCGCCGGCACCCGCCCCTGAGCCACCCACATCAGATGGTCGGGCGCAGCATGGGGGTAGAGGAGGAACTGTTGCTGGTCGATCCGGACAGTGGCCGGGCGCTGGCGCTGTCCGCGGCAGTGCTGCGAGACGTGGACGGTGGGCATGCGGCTGATCAGGCCCTCACCTCGGAGCTGACGCGCCAGCAGATCGAGACAAATACCCGGCCCTGCGCGTCGCTGCACGAACTCGCGTCTGAGGTGCGCCGGTGGCGGCGCGTGGCAAGCAAAGCCGCCGAGGGCAGGGGTGTCAGGGTCGCCGCATTGGCCACCTCGCCGCTTCCAGTCGATCCGTCGATCACCTCCTCGCCTCGTTACCGCCGGATGGTGAACGAATTCGGTCTTACCGCTGAGGAGCAACTCACCTGCGGATGCCATGTTCACGTTGAAGTTGAGTCGGAGTCGGAGGGGGTGGCAGTCCTGGACCGTATCCGCGGATGGCTGCCCTGCCTGCTCGCGCTCAGCGCCAACTCGCCGTTCTGGCAGGGACAAGACAGCGGCTACGCCAGCTTTCGGTCGCAGGTCTGGGGCCGCTGGCCGTCAGCTGGGCCTGCTGAGCTCTTCGGCTCCGTCGAGACCTATCACGCCACGACGCGGGCAATGGTCGAGTCTGAGACGCTGCTCGACGAGGGGATGGTCTACTTCGATGCGCGGCTGTCTCGCAAGCACCCGACTGTGGAGGTGCGCGTTGCGGATGTCTGCCTGATCCCCGACGATGCGGTGCTGCTGGCGGCGCTGGGCAGAGCCCTTGTCGAAACAGCCGCGCGGTCGTGGCGGGCCGGCGCGCCTCCAGCACCAGTTCGTACCGAGCTGCTTCGGCTCGCGAGCTGGCGAGCCGGTCGATCAGGACTCGACGGTGATCTCATCGCTCCGATGAGCCGGCCTGCGCCGGCCCATCAGGTGATCCGCACGCTCGTGGATCACGTCCGGCCGGTGCTGGAAGACTACGGCGAGCTTGACGTTGTCGAAGATCTGCTCACCGCCGTGCTCAGGCGGGGAACTGGAGCAACCTTGCAACGCCAGATCTTCCGTGCCTGTGGCGAGCTGACTGATGTCGTCGCACACGCCGCTGACCGCACGGCGGCACATCTTTCCTGACGTGCCTAATCGGATTTCCTGACGTGCCTAATCGGATCTTCCACGCCACACGGTGTCACAGGCACGCATGACAGCAGCGTCGCGGGGGTACATACCGGCATGCCAGATGGAGTCATGGTGTTTGCCCCGAGCCCGCTGATCACCGTGACCATCGAGGACCGCGGCGGAGAGGCCGACCTACACGTGCACGCTGGTGGGCAGGGAGTATGGCAAGCGCGGATGATCTCGAGCCTGGGAGTGCCGGTGGTGCTCTGCGCTGCCCTGGGAGGGGAGAACGGTGAGATATTGCGGCACCTGATCGCAGCTGAGGGGGTGGACCTCGATGCCGAGAAGGTCGGAACTCGCAACGGCGGTTACGTGCATGATCGGCGTGGTGGGGAACGGCGATCTATCGCCGAGGTTCCCGGCGGTGCGTTGGACCGCCACGAGCTGGATGGACTGTATGAGCGCACCCTGACCAGGGGCCTAGCTGCCTCCATCGCGTTGTTGTCGGGCCCACATGACGATCGGATCGTGCCGGCGTCGGTGTACCGGCGATTGACCACCGACCTCTCGGCCAACGGATGCCGGGTGGTCGGAGACCTATCGGGACAGCAGTTGGGCGCGATGCTCGAGGGCAGCCCCTTTCTCATCAAGGTAAGCCACCAGGAGCTGGTGCGTGACGGCCGGGTTAGCAGCGAGTCGCCAACGGAGCTGGTGGACGCGATGCACCAGCTGCGCAAGGACGGCGCCGAAGCGGTGGTCGTCTCGCGGGCGGCGCAGCCGGCACTGGCGTTAGTCGATGACGAAGTGCTCGAGGTGCGGATGCCGCCGCTGGAGCCAGCCGACCCGCGCGGTGCCGGTGATTCCATGACAGCGGGCCTAGCGGCGTTTCTAGCCCGTGGCGAATCGATGCAGAGCGCGCTGCGCATCGGTGCCGCCTGTGGTGCGCTTAACGTGGTCCGCTGCGGCCTGGGTACCGGCGGCACGGCCGTTGCGGCCCTGGCGAAACGAGTTGAACTATGCAGGTGGGCTCGGGACGGATGAGACCGGGGACGGAACTGACTTGCTAACACGACGCAGGGCCCTCGTGATCAACGACGATGGAATCGACTCGCCAGGCCTGGCTGCGTTGGCGGCCGCAGCCCAGCGGGCCGGCCTCGAGGTCGTGGTGGCCGCACCCCTGCAGCAGTCCAGCGGGGCCAGCGCCGGGATCATCGCGACGATTCGAGGTGACCGCACGCTTGTCGAGCGACGGCGGTTGGCTGATCTCCCCGACGTCGAGGCATATGCGGTGGAGGCCCAGCCCGGTTACATCGTGCTCGCGGCAATCCGCGGTTGGTTGGACCCGGCACCGGAGCTGGTGCTGTCAGGTATCAACCACGGCGCGAATGTGGGACGAGCAATCCTGCACTCCGGCACGGTAGGAGCGGCGCTGACCGCCGGGGTGAACGGGCTGTGCGCACTGGCCGTGTCCCTCGACGTCGGTCTGTACCCGACCGCCGCACCGCACTGGGGCACCGCCGCGCACCTGGTGCCGAACGTCTTGGAAATGCTGGCCGGTGCTCCCCACGGCACCGTGCTCACGCTCAACGTCCCAGACCGGCCCGTTGAAGCCCTGCGCGAGTTGCGCCACGCCGCACTCGCGGAGTTCGGCACTGTGCAGACCAGGGTCAACCGGGTGGATGACGGCCAGCTGCACCTTGCCGAGGTCGAGGTGGACACCCCACTGGCGGATGGCACCGACAGCGCCCTGCTCGCGGCCGGGCACCCCACCCTGACCGCACTGGACTCCGTGTGCGAGGCATCCGGGCCGATGCTCTCGCAGTGGCTGGCCTCGGCAATGCATCGCATCGCCTGACGAGGAACTGGTCAAAGCCGGTGTGTTGCTCGCGGCCGAGGGGCTTCTGCAAGCTCCAAGGGTGCGTACGGTGGTCGCGTCAGTCCACCGGCGGTGTCAGCGCCTGATCGGCTTTGGTGACTCGGCTTTCCGTCGTTGAGCAATCTTTTGCCGTTCAGTCTCAAGTTCTTGCCATTGGCTCGCAAGCTCCTGCCATTGACTATTGAGCGCGCGCTGCACGGCCGCTTGCCGTTTAGTTCGCGCCTCTAGCACACGCTCGCTGAGCGTGCATCCTATGAGCACGCCCACCAAGAGGGTTGCCGCTAGAACGATCAGGACAAGAGTTAATTCCATACTTCCTCCTTAGATTAGCCGTGGCTGGAGCGTGAGCTTTCGTCGTTGATCAGTAGAACGTCCCACCACTGTCCGTGGCTAGAGGGCAGCCCTCACCGCGCGGGTAGTCAGCCCTGCGGTGCGGAATTACCGTGGGCCGGTGCTACCCGCCGTCGGTGTGCAACGGCTGCGTCATCGAGGACAGCGCGGGCGAGCTGGTGGTCGTCGACGGACCGGGTGGTGGCCTGTCGCTGAGGTCCAGCATGGACGCCTCAGGCGCGAAGGCGAGCGCGATGACGGTGACAAGAATCGCCAGAAGGACATAGGCTGACACGGCGAACGCGCTGTCAAAGTGATTGGCAAGAGCAATTGATAGGATCGGTGCGAGCGCGCCGCCAGGGATTCCTGCGAGCTGATACCCGAGCGAGGCACCAGAGTATCTGAGCCGAGTACTGAACAGCTCGGCGATGAAAGCCGCCTGCGGGCCGTACATGGCGGCGTGGAAGAAGAAGGCCACCACGATCGCCAGGATGATCAATGCTGTCGACCTCGTAGCGAGGAGAGGGAAGAACGCGAATGCCCACACGGCCGCTCCGACCGCGCCCGCCAGGTAGACGGGGCGTCGTCGCCCGACCGAATCTGATAAGGCACCGAATGCCGGGATCAAGACTAACTGCAGCGCGGAGCCAATGAGTACAGCGTCGAGCGCGAGCTGGCGAGGCAGACCCAGGTTCGTGGTGACGTAAGTCAGTACATACAACGAGAAACGTAGAATGCGACATCGGTGCCGATCCGGGCGCCGATTGCGATAAGGATATTCCGGGGGTGCCGTCGGAACACCTCGACGAGAGGCATCTTGGTAGCTATTCAGCAGGGTTCGGGGGCTGGTGGTAGCCAGGGCTGGCCAGTGAACAGCTGGGTGAGGACGTTGAGGGTGTCGAGTCCCCATTTGGTGGCTGTGCTGAGGTAGGGCTGGACGA
>JALZHU010000235.1 GCA_030860695.1 Actinomycetota bacterium | reverse complement strand
GCCTGGCACGGCGCCGAGGCCGGACATGGGCGGCTGCGCAGCCGTGAGGTCGTTGTGCGCGCGGTGGGCCGCGGTGCGGCGGCCCGGCCTTGCACCGCCCGCTTGCTGCTGCCCGGTCCCGGTGGTGCGGTGGCGGAGGCACTCGCAAACTCGATTGTGGGGATCAGGGCGGTGGCTGATGGTGCCTGCCCGTGTGGTGGTGGTCTGGTGCCCGGACTGGCCCGTGTTGGCCGGGGCGGCAGCCGAGGGCTTGACCATGCAGACCCCGGTGGCGGTGGTGGCCGCCAACCGTGTGGTGGCCTGCTCGGCGGCTGCCCGGGCGCAAGGGGTACGCCGAGGGCAACGCGGCCGTGAGGCGCAAGGGCGCTGCCCAGAGCTGACCGTGCTCGCCGACGACCCGGACCGGGATGCCCGGGTGTTCGAGCCGGTGGTCGCCGCGGTCGAGACCCTGGCGCCCGGGGTGGAGCTGGTGCGCCCAGGCCTGGTCGCAGTGCCGGCTCGCGGGCCGACCCGGTACTTCGGCAGCGAACCCGCGGTGGCCGAGCGGATCGTTGATGTGGTCGCAGCGCAAATCGGGGTGAAATGCCAGATCGGCATCGCCGACGGCCTGTTCGCCGCAACCCTGGCCGCGCGTCGAGGCCTGCTGGTACCACCGGATGGCTCAGCCGGCTTTCTCGCCGCGCTGGGCATCGCCGAGCTACATCAACCCACCGCCGGAACTGATCGGGCCGCGCTGGTGGACCTGCTACACCGGCTGGGGCTGCGCACCCTTGGCGCGCTCGCCGCCCTGCCCGTCGACGACGTCGCCTCCCGGTTCGGCCTCGATGGGGTGCGCGCGCACCGGCTTGCCCAGGGGCTCGACGAGCGTCCGCTGGCCCGCCGTCGCCCGCCGGTCAACCTCACCGTCACCCGCCGGTTCGACCCACCGGTGGACCAGGTCGATACGGCGGCATTTGCCTCCCGGGAACCCGCGGAGCAGCTGCACGCTGCACTGGCAGCCCGCGGTCTGGCCTGCATCCGGCTCGGCATCAGCGCCCGCACCGAGGCGGGTGAGGAGCTGCACCGGGTGTGGCGCTGCGCCGAGCCGCTGACCGCATCTGGCATCGCTGATCGGGTGCGCTGGCAACTGGACGGCTGGCTGACCTCCCGCGGGCCACGTCCCAGTGCGGGTATCACGCTGCTGCAACTGGTCCCGGAGGAGGTGATCGGTGGGCAGGACCTGCAGCGCGGGCTGTGGGGGGAGGTGGGGGAAGACGGCGAGCGAACCGGCCGGGCACTGGTCCGGGTGCAGGGCATGCTCGGGCCCGAGGCGGTACTCACCGGAGTGCTTGGGGGCGGTCGAGATCCCGCCGATCGGGTACGCTTGGTGCCCTGGGGAGACGACCCGACTCCGGCACGCGATGCAGACCCTCCCTGGCCGGGTCGGCTGCCTGCGCCGTCCCCATCTCGAGTGCCTACCTGCCCGCTGCCTGCCGAGGTGCTTGACGATGCCGGACGCGTGGTCGGGGTGAGCGGGCGCGGGATGCTTACCGGTGTCCCGTACCAGATTGCGGTGGACGGGGACCCGCCGCGCCGGGTCCTGACCTGGGCCGGGCCCTGGCCGGTCGAGGAGCGCTGGTGGGAGCCCGGTGGGGGGCGGCGCTGTGCGCGGCTGCAGGCGGTGCTCGGCACAGAACCCGATGGGCGCACCGCCCAGCCGCTCGCGGTGTTGCTGGCCTGTGAGTTAGGCCGCTGGCGGGTTGAGGGAATCTACGAGTAGGCCCTGGAGAAACGTGCGGGTGTCACACGTAGAGCTCGGCAAGAGCGGCAAGCACGCGGCCGCGGGCGGCGTTGGCAGAGCTGACGTCGATCAGCACGTAATAGGCGAGGCCTTCAGCGAGAGCAACGAGTTCTACGGCTGTGTCGTCGGGGTCGTGGGTCACCGGGATCCGTCCGGCGGTCTGAGCCCTGCGCACCAGGAGCGCCAGGGTCCGGTGCAAGCGGGCGTAATCCTACCGCAGTCGGGCTGCGATGGCCTCGTCGGAGAGCGTGAGGGCAGTGAAGGACTGACGGACGACCTGGGTGCACGAGATCAGGCTCGGCGGTGGGCGGCGGTAAGGTTACGGAGTTCACGATCTCGATCTCGCTTGAATCGTCCCGGACGTGGAAGCGGTCACTGCCCCGACCTAGGCCGGCGTGTTGGGTCCGATCCGAGCCGGTCCTCCCCGTGGGTTGCCGATGATGTCATCCCTTTATGAGTTGCACTTTCACCGTTCGCTGGAGTCGCCGGTACTGCTTCTCGCGACTGAGAGCTGGGTCGACGCTGGTCTCGGAGCCCAAGCAGCCATCGCCCATATCCTTGAGACCATCCCGAGCGAAGTGCTGGCCACCTTCAACGCGGACGAGCTCATCGATTTCCGGTCTCGCCGTCCCATCGTGCGAATCTCCGATGGGGTCGTTGACAACTTGAGCTGGCCGGAGATCCAGTTGCGGGCGGGTCAGGACGCCGCCGGCAGAGGTGTCCTTGTCTTGGTGGGTCCCGAGCCGGACATGGCGTGGCATGCCTTCGTGCGAGCTGTCGTGGGCCTAGCCACGCAGCTCGGAGTGCGGCTCGTGGTCGGTCTCGGCGCCTACGCCGCGCCGGTTCCGCACACCCGTCCGGTCAGTCTGATGGCGATCGCCACCAAGGCTGAGCTGGCAGCGCAGGTGGGCGTGGTAGCCGGCACCAGCGAGATGCCGGCCGGGATCCAGACGGCTCTGCAGGAGGGTTTCGCCGCCGCGGGCGTTCCCGCCATCGGGGTGTGGGCCCGAGTGCCCCACTACTTGGCGGCCATCCCGTACCCGGCGGCCTCGGCCGCACTGGTCGATGCGCTGGCAATCGTGGCCGGGCTGGAGCTCGACGCTGCAGAGTTGCATGCCGCTGCGGGCGGCGCGTTGCGTCAGATCGACGAGATCATTGCCAACAGCGAGGAATACCGTGCTCTCGTGCGTGGTCTGGAAGCCGTGTTCGACGGCGAGGCGGCCGCACCGTCTGACTTCTCGAATCTTCCCTCGGGCGAGGAACTCGCCGCCGAGCTGGAGCGCTTCCTGCGCGGCGAGCAGGACGAGCAGTAGCTCAGTTCCCGCTGTCGGTTGGCAACTTAGCGAGCCCGCGAGCAGAGTCTGTTCGTTGGCCGTTCACCGCTGCCGGGGAACGGTTCACCAGCTCGGCGCGGATCTGGCGCCAGACGACGCAGGGAAAGGGGCGGCGGCGCCACAGGTAGCGCCAGGTCCTGCGGCGGCAGGCGCGGCAGCGACCCGTGCGGGTGGGTGGCTGGTGATGCACGAGGACGAAGTGGGGTCACTTAGTCAGCCAGGCCCGGGTTCGAGCCGAGAGCTGCAGCGCCAGGTCCACTCGCCGTATCGGCATGGTGGATGCCGTCGAGTCGACCGCGCTCCCTGTCGGCATCAGTAGTCGCCCTCGCTGGCCGGTGGGGCCCGGCACACGGTGCACCAGCCAGCCGAGCCGAGTGGTGAACTGGCGGCTCCCAGGTGAGCACCTGGTTGAGCACAACCAAGGTTCTCCTACTGCACTCATGGGACAGACTGTGACAGCTCATCTGTGAACAGTCGTCAGGACCGCCACAGTGACGGCCTCTCGGACCAGCGGCGCGACGGCATGGAGCATGCTGACCAGCAGGCCAGATCATCAAGGGGAACCACGCCACCGCCAGGGAAGCCAGATCCCGTGATCGCGCACGCTCCTCCCAACTCGCTTACCCTGCCTATTCTCAGCCCCAACAGAGGTGCTTCGCGTCCCGGATAGGTCGCCTGCTTCTATGATTCCGCCCCTCATACAATCAGCCGATGCACGATGATCAAGGCGGCGACGGTGGTCAGTATTGAGCGTTTCTATCTGGGATAAGATTGACAAAGCTGCCGTAGAAGCCGCAAGGTCAGCGACGGTGACGGGTTCCCGCTGACATAAAGGATCAACAGAACGAGACAATACTGTGCTGGAAGCAGAAGAGCTGAAAACGAATTTTTCGCATCGGTGATGTTGCTGGCACCGTCTCGCGGTCAGCCAGAGTCTCATAGTACTTGTCTACATGCTCCTCTTCCCGCTTGTTGTCGTACTGTGGAAGACTCCAAGGCTGCTATGCCGCTTCCATAGTTGGAAATTTACTGTTGGCGCTCCTTAACACCATACAAACGTTCTTCCACAGATTTCGACGGAACTTTCTGTTGCGCTTTATCGAGCTTCTGGCTGCGTTATTAATTGTCACAATATCCAGTCGTACCAAATGTTGATCTTGCTGCGCCGGCGCTCGGCATGACCCGGCAGCACAGCGAGTTCTTTCGCCCGGCATCAGGCGACAGGTCGGCCGACGTTCCCTACGACCGCGACGAACGCAAGATGCGTGCCCACATCCGCAAGCTGAACGACGAGATCACCGCCGCTGGCTCACCTGGCCAGGTCGAATCGGTTGTGGCGTCAAGGCGCGGTGCGAGAAGGTGCCCGCCTTGCTGCTGGTCGGCTTCGAGTTCCACGGGGATATCGCCTCCGACTTCACACCACCTCGCCGCGTAGCTCGCGCACGTGACGAACCAAGAGTCGGGCGAGGCGAGCCCGAACGTCCCTGGAGGATCACACCTCGCGCATGAGCACGGGCAGCCCCGCCCGTCTTCTCACCGAACTCGATTGCACGCTGTTGAGCACAACCCGGTTGTCAGCTAGGTAGAGCACGAGGAGACGGACGGAGCACCCGCCCCAACGCTTGACTTCTTCGCGTTACGTTGCTCATGCCGCGTTCACTGCGCGCGCAGCGGCAGAAGCGGACGGTTCCTGCCCGGGCCGGGCACAGCGGCTCCGCGAACGCTTCGCCCAGGCGTCGGTCACCGTGATACAGACGATGCGCTGTTGCTGAAGTGCTGGATATTGCTATTGATCGGATGCCTCGTCCAGGGTTTGCGCGAAGCGTTCGCGAAAGTCCTGACGGTGAGCATCATTGATTGCCCGATACCCCAGGCGATCACTGTGGGTCAGACTCGGTCCGTGGTGTGGGCCGTCTCTGCCTGGTCGAGTGTCACCGCCCAGCTCGCGAGGAGTTGCAGCGCATCGTGTGATGCGGAGTTAGGTTCCGCCGTGTAGACGAGAACGGCGCTCGGGCGGACCCGCTGCTGCGTGGGGCGGCGGCGCGTGCGAGCCGTGGTGTTCGCGGCGCCGGCCAGGTCGAACAGGTGTGCGCGCTCGGCTTCGTCAAGGTCGAGCGCGCGGGCAAGTGCGTCCAGCACGCTTTCGGAGACCCCGGTGAGGCTGCCCCGTTCGAGGCGGGTGTAGTAGTCGACGCTGACCCCGGCGAGCAGTGCGACTTCCTCTCGGCGGAGTCCGGGGACGCGCCGGTTATCTCCGTAGGCGGGCAGGCCGGCCCGTTTCGGCGTGATCCTGGCTCGTCGGGAGGCCAGGAACTGACAAATCTCGTTCCTGTTGTCCACAACAACCAGGCTAGGACCGCTCACACGAGCGTGGGAATTGTGCCGTTACCTGGATCAGCGGGTCCTCCCACATCAGTGCAGTCTCCTGTTTCATGGCTGTTGACAGAGCATACGGATACGACTACTGGCCACTCGCGGGATGGCCACGGGCGGTGAACGGTCGGACATGGAATATGAATGCCGTTGAAGAAATCGGCCGGCTCTGGGTACATCACAGCGATACGACATGATCGGAAGGGGCTCATGCGAGCAACGTTGATCTATGGTGCCGGTGACGTGCGGGTGGAGGACGTGCCCGACCCGAGGGTGCAGGAAGCCACCGACGTCGTGGTGCGAGTGCTGCGCTCGTGCATCTGCGGCACCGACTTGTGGCCCTACAGGTCGATGCCGGCCTCGGAGCAGGGCCAGCGCATCGGTCACGAGTTCCTCGGCGTCGTGGAAGACACCGGCTCGGAGGTGTCCGGGCTGACGGCCGGTGACGTCGTGGTTGCGCCGTTCGCCTGGGCGGACAACACCTGCGACTTCTGCGCCGAGGGACTGCACACGTCCTGCCGGCACGGTGGCTTCTGGGCCGACCCTGGCGTGGACGGCGGCCAAGGCGAGGCCGTGCGGGTGCCGCAGGCGCCGGGCACGCTGGTGAAGCTGCCCGTCGGTGAGGACTCTGCTTCGCTGCCGTCGCTGCTTACCTTGTCCGATGTGTTGCCCACCGGACATCACTGCGCAGTCAAGGCCGGGGTCGGGCCACGCACGTTGGTGACGGTGGTCGGCGATGGCGCTGTCGGGCTGTCGGCGGTGCTGGCCGCCAAGCGGCTGGGCGCCGAGCGGATCCTACTGATGGGCAGGCACACCGAGCGCACCGATCTGGGCCGCGAGTTCGGCGCCACCGACGTGATCGCCGAGCGTGGTGAGGAGGGCGTCGCACGGGCACGGGAGCTGACCGGCGGCGACGGCACGCACACGGTGCTGGAGTGCGTCGGCACGAAGCAGGCGCTGGAGATGGCCTTCGGCGTGGCGCGCGACGGTGGCGTGGTGAGTAGGGTCGGTGCACCGCAGTATGCGGAGGGACCGATCGGGTTTGGCGTGTTCATGCGCAACATCACGCTTACCGGCGGCGTGGCGCCGGCCCGGGCCTACATCGAGGAGCTGATGCCCGACGTGCTCGACGGCACGATCGAATCCGGCCGGGTGTTCGACTGCACCGTCAGCCTGGAGGGCGTGCCCGACGGTTACCGCGCGATGGCTAACCGCGAAGCGCTGAAGGTGCTCATCCACCCCTGAGCGACGCCGCGTCGGCGCAGTAACGACCCAGAGCATGCGGGCCCCGCATCACGAAAGAGATTCGCTATGACGATGTGGACAAAACGACGAAATGACAGGAGCGCCACGAAGGCCACGTCCAGGGCGGCGGCGTCGACAAAGACGTCACCTTCGTCGACGCCGACCACGACCTCGACGACGCACTCGACGCTGTCTACCGGACCACCACCGATACTCCGCAAACACCATCAGCTGCATCACCAGCGCCGAGGCGCGATCCACCACGATCAAACTGATGCCGCGCTCGACAAGCTGTGAGTCCACAACCACTCGTTCCCGAGAACTGACCAATCCCACAACGGCAAGCTCAACATCGCCGCCGCGCATGAGGCCCCAGGTCCGTCTCCGGGCTCAGGCTAAAGATCGTGTCCTACCACAACGCACCACGCTCAAATACGAAGAGCCGAAAAACGAAGCCTAAACGGGCGTCGAACCTTGGGAGCCGCTATTGGTCTCGTCTAGCAGCCATCCAGGCACTACTGTGACCACGCGCCCACGGCACGATCATGCCGGAGTCGGTGTCGCCCTGAGCGTCGGAAATGGCGTGGAGGAGTCGCCGGAAGCGTTCCGGCAGCAATAGCATGCGTACGCCATCGGCCGACATCGGGGTACTCTAGCTAGTATCGAACACATGTTCGATACTAGCTAGTCTCCGCCCGGATTGAGGAGCGATGGGCTGGAACAACCCGCCGGTGCGGTGGGCGGATCTGCAACGGGCGCTGTCCGGACGGGCGGGGCATCCCGGTGACGGCGGGGACAGCCCGGCCTGGACGCGCCACCGGGACCGGTACGAGCCACCGCCGCTGCTCCCGCCGGCCCAGACCCAGCCGCACACCCCCTACGCCGAGCTGCACTGCCACTCCAACTTCAGCTTTCTGGACGGGGCCAGCCACCCCGAGGAGCTGGTCGAGGAGGCGGCCCGGTTGGGTCTGGACGCGATCGCGATCACCGACCACGACGGGATGTACGGGGTGGTGCGCTTTGCCGAGGCGGCCCGGGAGCTGGGCGTCAAGACCGTGTTCGGGGCGGAGCTGTCCCTCGGCCTCACCGCGCCACAGAACGGGATACCCGACCCGGAGGGCGAACACCTGCTCGTGCTGGCCCGCGATCCCGAAGGCTACCGCAGGCTGTCCCGGGTGATCAGCGATGCCCAGATCGCCGGGAAGGAGAAGGGCAAACCGATCTATCACCTCGACGCAATAGCGGCCGCCGCGGGTGGGCACTGGGTGGTGCTCACCGGTTGCCGCAAGGCAGCCGTGCGCCGGGCGCTGGAACGCGACGGTCCGGCTGCCGCGGACGTGCAGCTGCGCCGGCTGATCGAGCTGTTCGGCGCGGAGAACGTCGTCGTCGAGCTCACCGCCAACGGGCTTCCGGATGACACCGTGCGCAACGACGAGCTCACCGCGCTGGCCGCAGCGCACGGGTTGGACACCGTCGCCACCACCGCCGCGCACTACGCCACCCCGTCCCGGCACCGGCTGGCCACCGCGCTGGCCGCGGTCCGGGCCCGGCGCAGCCTGGACGAGCTGGACGGCTGGCTGCCCGCGGCCGGCACCGCCCACCTGCGCAGCGGCGAGGAGATGGCCCGCCGGTTCGCCGCGTACCCGGGTGCGGTGGAGAACGCCGCGATGTTCGGCGAGGACCTGGCCTTCGACCTCAACCTGGTGGCGCCGAAGCTCCCGGCCTTTCAGATTCCGGAAGACGACGGCCCGATCCCGGAGCCGGGCCACAC
>JALZHU010000469.1 GCA_030860695.1 Actinomycetota bacterium | reverse complement strand
AGCTCGCAGGCGGCGATACCCAAACCGGCCCGGTCGCCCGCCGGTGAACAGCCAGATCCGCAAGCTGATCTGCAGACTCGCACAAGAGAATCCACGGTGGGGATATCGCCGGGTACACGGTGAACTCGTCCGCCTCTCTCGCCTCCACACACCCGAGCGTCGGAAGACCTGGCTTGCCTGCCACGACCATCGCTCCTACCTCGGCGACCACCTCCAGCGACGTAACTTCTTGCGCGAAGTCGTCGCCGTCGACGTCCCGGGAGCCAAACCCTCCCGCGAGGCTGATGCGCCGAGACGGCATAGCTGTTGGATCGGCGGATGCTCGTAACATCGGCTGTGGGTGCCGAATCGGTCATCCACGTCATGCGACCTGGGCATATTCGTGGATCAGCCCGCCGAGCCGGTCGCGGCGTCGGAGTCGCAGGTCGGGCGGTGATGTGGGCTGGGGGAGTGGTGTGAGTGGTGCTGCCTGGTGCAGTGCGCGGTGGGGGCGATGGTCGTTGAAGTGGGCTAGGTACTCGGCCAGCGCGTGGCCGAGGTGCCGGCGGTTGACGATCAGTATCCGGTCAAGCAATTCGCGGCGGACGGTGCCGATCCAGCGTTCGGCGATCGCGTTCGCTGGAGGGGCCCGCACCGGGGTGCGCAGGATGCGGATGCCTTCGCTGGCGAAGATGGCATCGAAGACACTGGTGAACGTGCTGTCGCGATCCCGGATCACGAACTTGAAGGTCGCCACGCGATCCCCGAGGTCGATCAGCAGGTTCCGCGCCTGCTCCAGCCACCCAGGCACCGGTGGGGTTGGCGGTGATGCCAAGCAGGTGGACGCGGCGGGTGGTGTGCTCGACGACGAACAGGACAGAAAGCCGTTGGAGCAGCAGCGTGCCCGGCGCAGAAGAAGTCGGTGGTGAGAATGCGGGGTGCGTGGGCAGCCAGAAACTGTCGCCAGGTGGGGCCGTCACGCCCAGGAGCGGGGTCGACACCAGCTGTTTTCAGGATCAGCCACACCGTCTGGGCGCCGGCGGGTAGCCGAGACTGGCGAGTTCGCCGTGGATGCGCCGATACCCCCAGGTCGGATCCTCCGAGGCCAGGCGCAGCACTGACTGGCGCAGCTCGGGTGTCCTACGGCGGCCTGCGGTGCGGCGTCGGGGCTGGGTCCAGCAGCGGGTTAGCAAGTCTTGGTGCCAGCGCAGCACCGTGGCAGGGGTGACGATTCGATGCAGGTGGCCAGCCTGGGACAGCAACCGGGTCAGCGCTGCGAACACCGCCCGGTCTGCCCAGGACAGTCGCGGTCTGCTGACCTGAGGGCGTAATACGGTGACCTCGTGGCGCAGCACCAGGATTTCTGCGTTCTTCGATGGTGAGCTGCGGGCCAGTAGCCCCAGCCAGGCCGTGAGCTGCCGGAAGATCAGATAGAGGAGTCGTAGCGCCACGCTCGGCGATCATGCCCGACGACCACCATCCAGCAATGCTGCAGGTCACCGCCATAGATGACCGATTCGGCACCCACAATCGCTGTTGCGCGCTTGACAAGACCGCGGGCTGACCAGGTCATTAGGTCACGGTGGTTATGCCGGCACGGGCATGACTGCGCTTAGCGGCTCATGATCGAGCAAAGCCACCTTGATCAGGCCGCGGCCGCAGGGCGTGATGCGGACCAGGGGCACGTCCATCCCCGCGGCGATGCGGTGAGCTTGGGCTTGGAAGTCGTTTACCACCTGCCCGGGCAGCATGCGCACCAGCAGCGTCACCGGTGGACCCGGATCCACCGACTGTACCTGCGGCGCCACCATGAGGGGTAGCCTGGCGGCGGTAACGGTGTGGTGCGCAAGGTCGGTACCGTCCATCGTGTCGGTCCACTGCCAGGATACCTCGCTGGCCCACCGCGCCAGTTCGTCAGCCTCGCGCCGACGCTGCAGCCAGCGCGGTGTCCACCGGAAACGACGACGGCCCCACCGTTTAGCGTGCTGATCGACAGGCCTGGTACTCACACCGCTCGAAACGAGCGTCATGACGATTTCCTCCTCTTGTCTAGATGCACCCAGGTGCGCTGTTGTGCCCACTAAATGCATACAGTAAATACCCGTTAGAAACCGCCCAAACCCACTAATCAAAGGTGGTTGACCGGAAGCAATGCCCGTCGAGGACTATATAATAATCACTACCACCTCCGGCAAGAAATAAACCATTGATTATGAGCCTCCTAACACACACGCTCAAGGCTCGCCCAGCCCCGCGCAATCAACCGGGCACGCCGGGCCAGCCCGGGTTGAAATTCACCCGTGCGCGGCTACCTGCGGATCCAAGATGTCGGAGCACAATGGTCTTGCCTTGCCCACAGTGCTCGGTAATAGCACCATTGCCAACTCCCCTTTCCCGCTTCGGTGGCGCCCCAGAAGGGACGCCGAATCTTCCCCCAACGGCCCGGCGCCGGCCGCCCGAAGACCGACGGTCCGTAACCGCAAGGTTGCTAACAGTTACCCAACCCGCCCAGGAGTAAACCTGGGCGCTTCCCAACAGTGGCTCAGCCACCAAGAAGGCCCTGCCCAGCAACACACCCGGTGCAGCTGACCCCGTGCTCAAGGCCTGTGGGTGCCGAAAACCTCGGTTCCGTGTCGTTGACCTGCGGTGCAGGTGACGGTCCCGCGGCCGGATGGGTCCGGCAGGATGCCGTCGTGATTGTCTCGCTGGTGTATCT
>JALZHU010000234.1 GCA_030860695.1 Actinomycetota bacterium | reverse complement strand
ATGATTTCTCTCTCCTCGGCACGAATCTCCGCACCCCGCACTGACAATGACTCCCTTCCCTCTGCCAACAGGGACAATATGCTATCAATCTCGATGGTGCACTCACCCTATGACACCAAGCAGGGGGTACTGCGGGATCGCGCGAAAGCCTTGATTGGCTGGCGAATTCAAACCTCTTTGACGGTACTGTTCAGGAACCTGATCGTTTCGGCTGGGGGTTTGGCCTGGACACACAAGCGATCCATGACCACCTGGTAATACTGGACATCCTGACTCTTGTCCAGGTAGAGGGCGCTGGTCAGCTGTTCAAGGTACACGATGTCCGGTAGGTCGGGCTCGGAGAATCGCAAGATCGTGAACGGACCGCCTACCGCCGCGTGCGCACCGGAATAGAACGGCATGACCTGAAGTGTGACGTTGGGTAGCTGGGCAATTTCGATCAAATGCTGGATCTGTGCCCGCATCGCCGAACGTCCGTCAAGCCGCCATAGTGCCGCTTCATCGATCACCGCCCACAGGCTGGGTGCTCCGGGTTGGGTGAGGAATTCCTGACGTTTCATCCGCAGCGCGAGCCGGCGCTCGATGTCGTCGTCGGATACGCTGGGGTTGCCAAGCCGGATGATGGCGCGGGCACCTTCCTCCGTCTGCAGCAGACCGGGCACGAGCTGGGGTTGATAGGTGCGGATGACTGAGCTGGCCTGCTCCAGGCCGAGGTACATCTCGAACCAGCTCGGCAGGATGTCGCTGTACTGGTGCCACCAGCCGGGCACGTTGGCTCGCCGGGCCAACGCCAGGAAAGTTCCTCGCTCCTGTTCATCGGTAATGCCGTAGAGGGTGAGCAGATCTGCCACATCGCGCTCCTTGAAGCCGACCCGTCCGAGCTCCATGCGGCTGATCTTGGCGTGGGACGCCCGGATCGCGTAGCCAGCCGCTTCGGCCGTGATTCCGCTCGCTTCCCGGAGCCGACGTAGCTGAGTGCCCAACGCAATGCGCAGCACGGTTGGGCCTTGCGGTCGTGCCGGAGCATGATCGTCGGTCGGAACCTGACCCGACCGGACCGCCCTCACCATTCCTCCTACGGGTGAAGCACTACGGATGGTCTCACCATAGACTGCAGGCCCGGCCACCCGAAACCCTGGCTGGCCGTTCTAGATCTCCGCTGCCAGAGCTCATGGCATAATCTCGTCAAACTCCTCCTGCTTCACGCCTCGCACGAACGCGGCTATCTCGGCAGGGGTGGAGATCAGGGCGGGGCCGTGCGGGCGCCGGGAGTTGCGCACGGCGATCTTCTCGCCGGCCAGCTTAGCTAACTCCACGCAGTCGCCGTTGGGATTGCTGTGGCTGCTCTTTCTCCACGTGACCCCCCACAGCACCGTGGCCGGCATACCGTTGGTGATCTGTGGCATCTTCCTACCTTTCCCATAGGCTCCGGTCGGTACGTCCCGCCAGAGGGATCAAACCCAAACACGTCAGGGCAAGGATGAGATTGCATCTGTTCTTGCATCGGTACACTACGCCTTGAGGGCGCCACGAGTCCCGCCGTTCCGGTGAATTACCCTTAGTGCTTATTCGCACACAGAATGCGTCAGGAAGAGGGCGAGCGAAGTCGACGTCGTCGAGGAGTTCAGTATCTGGTCGAGTCTATTCCGCGCCAGCGATGCGGCGGCGGTCATCGGTACATCACCTGCACGAGGGCTGAGCTCGCCGTCTCGGTGGCCAGCCGCAAGAAGGCGTTACACGTGATCCGGGCACGGACCCGTCGGGGGTAACTGCGAGCTGCGGTGGCGACGACCTCGTCAGCTATGCGGACCCGCCAGACCCACTGCCCGTGCTCGTTTCTCGACGTTTCCGCAACAGCGCTCGGCAGGCCTTGCTGCAAGGTGCGGATAGCCGCTAGGCAGGACTCCACGTCGGGAGAGATCTGTGTCGACCGCGCGAGGCTGCGGTTGTTGGCCGCCATGAACCTCCAGGTGAATCCCCGCTCCCTCGACGAGGCGAGCTCTGCAGACGATCCGGCGGCGGCATCATGTTCGCGCAGTACCGGCACGCGCGCAGAGCGCGACGCCGGAACCACCTGGAACCGAGCGGCTGCCATCACGCCTCCCACACCAATGTGACGGGGCGACGCTGCCCCGCAGATGTGAACGGAGAAGGTCCAGCAGTCGACGAAAAGGTTGCCACCAACCCTACAGAGGACAGCTACATATTGTTAGATCTGATCTTTCATTTCCCTTCACATGGGTGGTTCTTTACCCGTGCAGCGGTCGTCTTTATTACTATTAGTTATAAGATTCCTCCAGATCAGGCGCGAAGGGTGGTATCAGAGGGCCGCAGCACAACCGAACGTAGGACAGCCGAAGCTAGCGAAAGACGTTCTCCCTCCGATCATGCTTCCGTGTTCGTCACCCGCGGTTTAGCTGGGGCGGTAGTGTGTCGATCGCTAAAGCCACTACCAGGGCGACGACCGTGACTGAGCAGCCGGAAATCGTTTGGTATGTCAGTTACGGATCGAACATGTGTGCCCACCGTCTGAATTGCTATCTCGCAGGCGGAACACCAGCAGGCGCACTGCGCACATATTCAGGCTGCCGTGATCGCCGACCACCACTCCGCTCCACCGGCTATGAGTTTGTTGGCGGGGTCTACTTCGCCACGGACTCGGCGACCTGGGGTGGTGGGCGCGCTTTCTACGACCCAGAACTTATCGGCACTGTGGCCGGACACGCCTACTTGATCACCTCTGGGCAATTCGCCGATATCACTGCGCAGGAGATGTATGGTGTCCCCGGCCAAGACGTCGACTTAAGACCGGTGCTGACAACCGGTCGGTGGGAACTCGGCCCCGGGCGCTACGAGACCCTGCTGCACCTCGGTGACCTTGATGGACATCCGTTGCTGACGTTCACCGCCCCCTGGCACGCGGCTGACATTCCGTGGACGGTGCCCTCGGCTTCATATCTGCGCGTGCTGGCCGCTGGGCTGCAGGAAGCTCACGGATGGGATGTTCAGCGGGTGGCCGGCTACCTCGCCGGCTCGCCGGGGGCGCGCGGCTACTGGACTCCGGCAGATCTCACCGCGTTGCTAACGTGAGTCACGATGCCTTCCCCGAGAGTCTGCTGCCAGCCCATATCGGGCTTCATTCCCCTGCTGATCGCCGCTTTTTGCCGAAGAACCCCTTGCCGGCGTCCTTGACCTTCTCACCAGCCTGCTTGAGGTTGCCCTTGCCCTGGCCCAGCCTCCCCTCGACTTCCATCTGAGGGTTGCCGGTCATCTTGCCGGTGGTTTTCTTGGCCTTGCCCTTCAGCACCTCGACCTTGTTCGCGATCTTGTTTTGCAAACCCATCAGAGGCACTCCTTCCAGTGTGGGCGTTCTAGGCGGAAGTCGGGTACCCCACTGTGACTCTGCTAAACCTCCATCTCCTTGTTCGGTCAGCGAACGCGCAGGTAGCGGTACGTCTCCTTGCCGATCTCCGGCTGGAGGTCAACGGATGATCGCGCCGGGCGGCACCCAGTGTTCATCTACTCGACAGGACCACGCTGCCGTTTCGAAGCCAAAGCAGCGTATGTAAATAGGCGAGGTGGGGTTGACGCACCGGAGACCGACAGTGCCCACGCTGACTCCCCGCCATCGCCGTAAGGCTGGTTCCGGGCCTCCAGCCACCGCCTTGATCGCATGGATCGGCGCTGATCCACGCCTGCGTAGCGCCGTCGCTTCTGCCGCGAGCCACCGGCGCGAGACCGATCTGCCGCCGCCGCCCAACACTCGCGCTGCCAGAGTGGCTGTCGCCACCTGCTTTATGCTGGCATGTGGCTCAGTCCTAGGCATCACGGCAACCATCAACGACGGACTCCTCGTCCCGCGCGAGAGCAACAGTCCGCCCCTGCTCGGCCTGGACAACGCCGCTACGCGCGGCCACGGAGCCCCTCCTCTTTCCTTGGAGAACCTCCCCTCGGAAATACAGGCCGGACCGAATCCGGCGGTATCCCCGGTCCCGGCCGCCACGGCACCCACGGTGGTGAACCGGCAGGCACCGCAGTCCATCCCAGTGCCGCCCGCGAACACGCACACTAATCACATGGCCCCTGATGACCCCGGCCGCCCAGACGGGTATGTCCGCTCGGAGGCAACCAGCCCGCCAGCGCTGCCCGGCGCGCAGCGCCCCGTTAATAGACCACGTATTCCAGATAAACCAGCTAAACACGATAAACCAAACGCGCTGGCTGGCTCCGGAAAGGCCGACAGATGGAGTGATAATGACGAACGCGGTGATACTAGAAGACCCGGTGATCCTGGCGATCCCGGTGATCCCGGCGATCCCGGTGACCCCGGTGATACCGGAAAAATCAGTGATACCGATAGGCCGATCGATTCCGACACCGCCGCACAGCGCCGTCCCGGCAAAACGGGCATTGTACCGCCGTCACGGTCAACCCGGATGCCAGCCTTCGGTAAGAGATCGATCCTCGGCCATGGATCAACCTCCGCTGACAAGCCGACCTCTAATCAGGGTTCTTCCTCCAGCGCAAAAGCCAAAGGTTAGTACGTTCTGTCCCTCTAGAACGCAGCATCGGGGGCCGCACAGGTGCGTTTTGGTTCCAGAACGCGGGGCGGCGAGTTATTTTCCTCGCGCCTACTTAGCCGGGGTGGGTCTCGCCGCCGAGCGGGGCCAACACCTCGCCGGTGTAGTACGATGAGAGCTGGTCGGCGGCAAAAAACACGTTAGGACGGGGCGATCTCGTCGGGGTCTGCTGGCCGACCTATCGGTGCCTGCTTGCCAAATGACTCCACCTGCTCCGCTGGCATGGTGGAGGGAATCAATGGGGTCCACACCGGTCCGGGCGCGACGCAGTTGACCCGGATCCGGCGATCCAACAACGTCTGGGCCAGCGAATAAGTGAGTACGTGCACAGCGCCCTTGGTCGCTGCGTAGTCGATCAGGGATTTGTTTCCGCGCAGTCCGTTGACTGAACCAGTGTTGATAATCGCGCTGCCCGGACCCAGATGGGGCAACGCAGCCTTAGTCATCCGGAAATAGCTATGAATGTTGACGTCGAAGGTACGCAACCATTGTTCGTCCGATAGCTCTTCCAGCCCGTCTACCGGGATCTGAGTCGCCACGTTGTTCACGAGCACGTCCAGCCGACCCAACTCGTCGACTACCTGATGTACCACATGGCCGCAGTGTTTTGCGTCGGCCAGGTCACCAGCGATCATGAGGCATCGCCGATCCTGTGCGCGCACCAACTCTGCTGTGTGCTTAGCGTCGGCATCCTCGCACAGGTAAGCCAGCGCTATGTCGGCACCCTCTTTGGCGAAGGCCACGCACACCGCTCTACCAATGCCCGAGTCGCCCCCCGTGATCAACGCCACCTTCCCGTCCAGCAGTCCGCGACCGGCGTAGCCGGTCATCTCATCCGCCGGTTGGGGACGCATCGCGCTGGTCTGCCCAGGCGGACGCTGCTGCTGCCGGGGCGGGGTCATGTTCTGTTCCATAGCGGACGGCATACCCTTGGTCCCGACCCACTAACCCAGCCATGGCCACGGAACGGTGCCGGACACCGCACATCCAAGCGGGCACGAGCATCCATATGACGATCGCGGCCGAGCGCGTCGCTCCACACCTGCTGGGCCAGAGCGCGTCACTCCGCCCCTGCTGGAGCAGTCCGCTTCTGCTCTTGCGGATGGCTGTCAATATCTGCGTCGGCGATAGTGTTGTCACCCGGCCAACTACCCTCACCGCGCGCGACCCCCCGGCTTAGCCTGCCTGCCTGGGCTCCGGTCGCGCGCGAGCGGGCTTTCCCAGCCCATAGCTGCGCGCCGAGCCCCTCCGGTAGGGCAGCCGCAACCGGGCCGGCCACACTGTCTGGCAGCTGATCACCCAGAAGTGCCAGCGTTGCGCGGATGGCACGGTCAGCGTCGCCCCGGGTGCTCAGCCCAGCGCGGGCCTGCACCTCGCTGATGAACTCTTCGTCGCGCATGTGATTCTCCCTGGCTCAATTCGATGTTGAGCACCGGCCGACGCGAGTCCGCTGGCCGGCCGGTGCCCAGGATTCCGCGGGCCGAGGGGGGCCTGCAAGCCCGCGGAGCGCGATTGATGCGATAGCGCAGCTGCTCTCAGCGACCGCGGCCGGAGAACGCGTCGCGCAGCCCGTCCACCAACCCAGCGCCGGGGGCCAGCGCGGCCAGCGGGACACCCTCGGACGGCGCCGACGGGTGCGGCCGCGTCGGAGCGACCCTCTCGGCCTGCTCAACCTTACGGCCGAGCTCCTGCAATTCCTGTCCGGAGCAGACCTCACGAAGCTTCGGGAATAGGTCGTTCTCCTCGTCCTGCACGTGGTGGCGGATTTGGCTGATCAGCTCGTACAACGTCGGCCAGAACGCAGCGTCAGCTGGGGTGAGCGCCTCCAGCCGTTTCATTGTCTGCTCCGCCTCGTCATGCTCACTGAGCTCGTGGTCGGCGATGTCATCGCCGCCTGGAACGCGCTTGCGCACGGTTGGGTAAAGGTAGATCTCTTCGGCAACAGAGTGCTTGACCAGGGACGTCACTACCTGCTCGGCGAGGCGCTGGACCTTGTCGTCGGTGGCCCCGTCCATCTCCTCCAGCCGGGCGAACATGTCGTCCACCTCGTCGTGCTGGTTGATGAGAAACGTAATCAGGTCAGTCGGTGTGGTGGAAGTACCCATGGCCTAGTGAGTACCCAGCGCCTGCGCGACGAAACGGCGAAACGCCCCTGCTGGGCCGGCTCCTGGTGGCCGTTGACCACCTACTGTATGGCGTGGCGGTAGCTGGGCGGCTGGCACCCGAACCAGAGTTGATCAGGCTGCGCGAGGCCGGTAGGAGGATGATGAACAGGGAGGATCAGTCTGACGTAGACATACGCTCCTGTAAGAGTTCCAGCGTTTGGCGAAGCACTCGCGAGACGTGCATCTGGGAGATGCCGACCTGCTCGGCGATCTGGGTTTGGGTCAGTTGGCGAAAAAACCGCAGCGTCAGGATGGTCCGTTCCCGGGGTGGTAGCTCAGCCAGCAACGGGCGCAGTGCCTCGCGGTCATCGATCAGGGCCAGCTCGCCATCCAGACCACCGATGAACTCACCCAACGTCGCTTTGCCCTCTCCCGAGCCGAGCATTTCATCCAACGACGAGCTGCGGTAGGCCTCCCCCGCCTGCAGCCCCTCGATCACCTCCGAGACCGGTATCCCCAACCGCTCTGCGATCTCGCTGGGCCGCGGAGCCCGACCCAACTGCTGAGACAACTGCGCCAACGTGCCCCGGATGGCAATATGCAAGTCCTTCAGCCGCCGCGGCACCCGCGTCGACCAACCATGATCACGGAAATACCGGCGCACCTCACCAGTGATCGTCGGCACCGCAAAGGAAAAGAAATCCGACCCCCGCGACGGCTCAAACCGATCCACCGCATTGATCAACCCCACCGTGGCCACCTGAACCAGATCATCCAACGGCTCACCACGACCAGCAAAACGCCGCGCGATGTGCTCGGCCACCGGCAAATACCCACTGATCAACTGCTCCCGCAGCCGCGCCCGCTCCGGATCCCCCTCCGCCAACTCAGCATAACGACGCTGCAACGGAACCAGATGCCCATACTCCCCCTGCTCGGTCCCGACCGACGACACCGACGAGATCACGACCGGCGCGCCGTCACAGCGTTTTTCACCAAAGCAATACACACCCGACCACGCTGGCCGGGTTCGGCGGGCAGGGTCACCGCGCTGACCTCATCGGCCAAACACTCCAGCACCCGCCAACTAAACGACCCCATCGGCAACGGATCCGCCCCATCATCAACGTCAACCTCAACGGTCACCTCGATCCGCTCCAGCCCCACGGTAAACCGGCACCCCAACGTCGCCTTCGCCGCAGCGATCCGAACCAGCATGGCACACGCATCATCAACGGCCATCCGCAGATCATCAATCGCATCCAGATCAAAATCAGCACGAGCAGCCAAATCAGCAGCAACCGTGCGAATCGTAGGAATCGCCATGGTGCCGGCCGGGGTATACAGCTCAACGGACAACACCGACTCCTCACAGGAAGGGCCCGGCGGTGCAGCACCATCGTCGGGGATCGTGCAATGCCTATTTACGAACGTCATGGTGATCGTGCCGCACCAGCGCGCGCTGGGTGATGCGACGTTCCGGCTCCAGCAGCCATCATCGTCTCCTTCAAGCGGCGGACCCCCGTCAAGGCGAAACCTTCAGGGCGTCCGGCACGGTGTCGGCGAAGGTGAACTGCTCACGCAGTTCGGTGGCCTCCAGGGCCCGGTTGGCGATCCGGGAGTGGCACACCAACCGCAGGGCCCGGCGCTCACGGGTGGCCAGCTCGTTGGCCTCAAACAGCGCAGACAGCCCAGCCGAGCCCAAAAACTCCACCCCGTCCAGGTCCACCACCACGACCCGGGCCGCCGACAGCTGCGTGTTCAGGAAACTGGCCAGCTTCGGCGCGGTAAGCGTATCGACCTCTCCTGTCACGGTGACCACGCGCGCGTCAGAACCATGCTCGGCAACCTGCAGTCCGATGATGTCGGCAGGGAAGTCGCTGTCCACCCTGTCACGATATAGCGCACGCCTCAGCAGGCC
>JALZHU010000468.1 GCA_030860695.1 Actinomycetota bacterium | reverse complement strand
GGCCGATGCGCTGGTCGGAGCCGCCGAGTCGGAGGCCAACGGCCTGACCGCGGCTCGTAATGCGGCTGAGACTGAGGAGCTGGAGACAGCTCTGGGGGCCGGCGGAACCGGGAAGGGTGCCGCGGCGGCCACCCGTGGCGCCAAGGGCGCTATCCGCGAGCTGGAACGCCGGCAGAAGTCCCGGGCGACCCGCACCCAGCGCGATGCGCTGGACCGTGCGCTGGTTGACCTGGCCGGCTTTTACCGCGACACCCTGGTCACTAGCTGGGGCGCCCCGGTGGCCCTCACCCATCCCGACCGGGCCAGCGACATCGCCACTGTCGCCGCCCAGTCCAGTCCCGAGTCACTGTTGCGGATGCTGGAGGCAGTACTCGACTGCCGCGAGGCACTGGACCTCAACGTCAAGCCGCGGATCGCCATCGAAGCCCTGACCAGCGCGTTGCAGAGCGAGTAGGCCGGCAGGGTGTACGGTTCGAACGATCGTTACACTGGGCTGCGCTGCCGGCCAGCGTCGCCGCCTTAGCTCAGTCGGCCAGAGCGGCTCACTCGTAATGAGCAGGTCCGGGGTTCGATTCCCCGAGGCGGCTCCACCTCTCACCTGCTAAAACAGCCTCAGGCTGAGAGCTGGGCGCAGTCGCGTGGAGCCAAATGTGGTGCGAGTGACGCTACAGTGCGCGCCATGGCCGCATCGTCCGTACGTCGCGCCAGGCGCCAGCGCGGCAGCATCGAGGAGTTGCCAAGTGGAGCGCTACGAGTCTCCGTGTACGCCGGAACCGATCCTCTGACCGGCCGCCGCTACTACCTGCGCGAGCGCATCCCCGCTGGGCCGACTGCGCATGCCGAAGCGCAGAAGGCGATGCGTCGCTGGCGAACCAGGTCGACGAGCGGCGCAATCCGCGGACCAACGCCACTGTTGACCAACTACTCGATCGGCATTTCGAGCTCGCCGAGCTCGAAGTCAACACGCTCGCCAACTATCGCAGCCTGGCCGACAAGCACATCCGACCCTTGATCGGCTCGGTGAAGGTGGGGGTGCTGGATGGGGATCTGTTCGACTCGTTCTACGCCACGCTCCGGCGTTGCCGGGATCACTGCGATCGGCGACCGCGCATTGATCATCGGACCGACGCCCCGCATGCGTGCGACGAACGCTGCAAGCCACATCAGTGCCGGCCGCTGTCGAACGGGAGCGTCCGGTACATCCACTTCATACTCAGCGGCGCGCTGAAGCGGGCCGTACGGTGGCGCTGGATCGCCACCAATCCGATCGCCCAGGCGGCCCCGCCACCCCAGCCCAAGCCGAACCCCCAGCCGCCCACCGCTGAGCAGGCCGCGCGCATTCTCAACGAGGCATGGAAGGACCCGGACTGGGCCGTTCTGATCTGGCTGACCATGGTGACGGGATTTCGGCGCGGGGAGCTGTGCGCTATCCGGTGGCGCCATCTCGACCTGGCGGCCGGGGTGCTGACGCTGGAGAAGAGCATCGGTCAACGCAGCGGCCGGACCTGGGAGAAGGACACCAAGACACACCAGCACCGTCGCATCGCTCTCGACCCTGAGACGCTGTCCCTACTCGGCGAGCATCGGGACCGGTGTGAGGCACGCGCCGCAGCACTCGGCCTCGAACTCACCGACGATGCATTCGTGTTCTCCCTCGCCGTCGACGGGTCTGAGCATCTCAAACCCGATTCGGTCAGCCAGCGCTACGCCAGGCTTGCTCGGCGCCTTGGCATCTCGACAACGATCCACAAGCTCCGGCACTACTCCGCCACCGAGCTGATCTCTGCTGGTGTTGATGTCCGCACCGTGGCCGGCCGGCTCGGGCATGGCGGGGGTGGCACGACGACGCTCAAGGTCTATGCAGCGTGGGTGTCCGAGTCTGACCAGCGAGCTGCCAGCAGCCTGTTTGCCCGACTCCCCGCCCGGCCCGATGCGGAGGCGGATCCACTACGTCGGGATGAATCGATCTACGAACGGGTCGCCGATGAGCTTCGCGCGCAGATTGCTTCAGGAGAGCTACCAGTCGGTTCAGCATTGCCCACGCACAAGCAACTCGCCCAGCAGCACGGTATCGCTGCAAGCACAGCTCACCGGGTGACCGCACTGCTGAGCAGCGAGGGTCTCGTCGAGATCAGCCGTGGTCGCCGGGCCACTGTCATCCGGCAGCCTCTCAGCGATGCGAAGCAGGATCCACGTGCCGCTGACGATGTGGCGACGCGAGCCTTGCCCGATGACCTCTGCCAGCAGGGTGGCAGCGACGGGACAGCAACGGGTGGGCCGCGACTATGGGTGATTATCGTTCGCGGACCCGATGGTCGCCGGTACCCGGCTCGGCATGTATGCGAGGACATCAACCGTCCCGACTCGTTCCGAGCGCATCTGCTCGCGATCGCGAGAATTGAGCAGCCTATGGAGACAGATGGTGGCGAGAACTGGATCGGTGACTACGAGCTTGAGATCCGCGAACCCGGGAAAGAACACGAGGATCCGAAGTTCACGCTGCGGTGGCAGTCGCGGTAGTCACAACAGTGCCCGTGGTGCACTCACCCTATGACACCAAGGATAGAATCGGTGGTCTCTAGTGTAGTGTCTTGCAATTGAATTTACAGTGCTTTATGCTATAAAGCATGAGTCGAGCAGCGGCGCCGTTGGCGATATCCGATGGACAACGAGAAGTCCTGGAAACCTTGACCAGGTCGCGGAGC
>JALZHU010000032.1 GCA_030860695.1 Actinomycetota bacterium | reverse complement strand
AAGACGTCCTTTCCGCGACCGGAGACGACAAAACGGCCGCAAGCGGCATCTTCTACCCAGCAAAGATCAACACTCACGAACGTGATCAGCGCGTCGCAGAATTAAGCAACAGAGTCGTACAGGGCCGCACGCTGTTGACCGAGTCCAGTCTGACCGGTAGATTGTGACCACGAGGTGGTCACAATGGCGAAGCTGAGGACCGTCGGCGTGCGGGAGTTCCGTGATCACGCGACGACTTACCTGTCTGGTTCTGACCCGGTGGCGGTCAGTAAGCACGGTCGTGTTGTCGGGTTCTATATTCCCCTTGCGCGAGACGAGGATGAGGTACGACGCGCGCTTGCCCGGCTCGGTGAGACCGTTGGCCAGGTTCAGGAGGAAACCGGCTTGTCCGAGGGGGAGCTGGCGCAGATGTTCGACATGCGTCGGCAGCAGGCAGAGTGATTGTTGTCGCGGACGCGAGTGTGCTCGTCGCTGAGCTGCTCCGGGCACGGGGTCGAGAGCTGTTCGCCCATCCCGACCTCCGAGTGGTGGTCGCCGAGGAGCAGTGGGACGAGACCCAACACGAACTGCAACGCCGAATCGGTGCGATCGTCGAACAGGGACGACTCACCGACGACCACGCTAAGCGCCTGCACCATGACGTGCTCGCTCTCGTCGACGAGCGGGTGATCGAGGTCATCCCTCGCCGCCTTTACGAGCACATGGAGGTGGTGGCCCGTCGGCGGGTTCCTCGCGACCCCCGCGACTGGCCACCGGTGGCGCTTGCTCTGGTCCTTGAGGCTGGCATCCTGACCGGCGACCATGACTTCCTCGGCTGCGGCTGCCCGACCTGGACGGCTGAGACGCTCCGGGAAGAACTTGGCAGCTCATGACCCGCGACCGCGAGCGAAACTGTCGGCCGAGCCCCAAGCCTGGTGATGGGCCTACCAGCTTGCCTAGACGCGGTTCGAGGTCGGAGGCGCGGTGCGCACGTTGCCGCGTCCTCGAGCGTTTGACCCGCGCTCGGTGGGCGCTGAGCTGATCGTGCAGATGGCTCCGGCGTCAGTGGCCTGATTGCCTAAGGCGGTTGCGAGGTCCGGCGTGGAATCAAACGTGGTGCGAACTCAGGTCGAACAGTGCCGCTGGTGCACCCAAAGGTGTGAGATCTGTAACTGTTGTCGCTGGTAGACGCCCGTAGTAGGCGTGGTACGGCCTCCTCGTCGGGAGAAGCTCGCTGCGATCGATGAGTACCTCAAGGAGCTGGTGGCTGAGGTCGGTGAGCCCACCGCTGAGGACTACGCCCGGGCCGAGCGTCTTGCTGCCCAGATCCGCGGTGAGGACACGGTGCCCGAGGTGGGTTGACGGTTGTTCGTTCTCGACTCAGGGGGAATCAGCTATCTGGCTGCCCGCTCTCGGGAGTCAGTCGCCGCGATCCGGGTGTTCACGCGGCAGGGGTTGTGGCCGCCGACGGTGCCGACCGCAGTACTCGTCGAATCACTAACCGGTTATCCGGGGCGAGATGCCGTGGTGAACCGGTTCCTCAAGGGCTGCACGATCGCTCCGGCGCCGTCCGAGGCGCTGGCCCGCCGTGCGGCGCTGCTCCGGACAGTGGCTCGACGGGGCTCCGTCGTGGATGCCCTGGTGATCGCCGCTGCCGAACCGGGCGGGACCGTGCTCACTAGCGATCCGGACGACCTGCGCGCGCTCACCGGATACGCCCGGGCCGTGCGGATCGTCGTTGTCTGAAGGCCTCCGGCGGATGGCCGAGCCGATGCCGCCGCAGCCCTGACCTGCGGCATACAGTGACGTCAACCGAAATGCCTGCGAGGCTTACTTCCTGCGGCAAAAGGCGGACGAGCGTGAGCCGGTAAAACCGTACTTCCCGAAATTGGGAACACTTCGGTGCCGCATTCGAGCAGTTTTATGACGGTGTCAACGGGTGAGCTTCGCCCCGGATGAGCGGCGGGCGGCTTCACTACCCGCCTTTGGGAACCCACCACCGGCGCTGTGCGAGCAACGTTGCTAGCACTCGACAAGGGCGGCTACGCGGTGCTGCTGCCCGATGGCTCCTACAAGCTGGAGGGCAACCCGGGCTGTACCCTCTGGTGGGCATTCAAGCTGTGCCGCTTCGCGCCCGGCGAGCTCGACCCCTACGACCCCCGAATCCGGCGGCTCCCCACCGACGCCCCCATCCCCCGCTGACGGTTGCCCGCACCCGCCAGCGCAGTACATCACCTGACGGTGAGAAGTCCGGCGGCCTGCTCGGTGAGCTGCCGGACGGCGGGACGTCCCGGTGGGAGGCGAAGTGACCGACGAGCTGGGTGAGGTAGCCGACGACGCGGGCGGAGTCGACCTCTCCAGTGAGGGTCTCCACCGCCCGCGAGGCCAGGAAAACGGCGTGGTCGACCTCGGGCCGGTCTTGACGCAAGTAGGTGTGGGCTAGCAGAAGCCGACGTCGCGCGCCCTCGCGGACGTAGCTGGGGTCCTGCAGACGCAGCGCGGCCTGCAGATGCCGGCGCGCCCGGCCCCAGTCCTTCAGACGCAGGTAACAGTAGCCGGCCACGGTATGCGCTTGGGCCTCGTCGAGCCAGTAGCACCAGCCCGGCTCCCCGAGGATGAGGGACCGTCGCCGAGCCGGTCGAATGCAGCGTCCAGGGCGCGGCGGCACTCGGTGGTCGCATGATCGTAGGCCTGCGCCTCAGCCGCGCGGAGATGGCAGATCGCGGCGACCCGGGGTGTGGCACCGGGGTAACGGCCTGGGCGGTCTCGGCTAGCGTGACCGACTCCCGGATCTGCCCGAGGTCGTGGGCTTGTTCGGACATGAAACTGATGATGTTGGCGCCGAGTGCCTGGTCCCCGGCGGCGTGCGCGGCGTGCAGCGCGGCGACCCAGTACCGCTGGGCCTGCGGATGGCGCCCGCTGTCAATGCCAACCAGCCCGTCAGGCGCATTAGCTCTGCGGCGGTGGCATGCAGCCGACGTCCGACGGTATCGGTGTAGCGGCGCTGGTCGAGTAGCTCCACAACGTGCTGGAGATGGGCACGGACCAGCGGCAACAGTGTCCCGCTGCCGACCTGGTCGTCCATCCGGCGCAACTGGCCGACGATGTCGTCAAGGTAGTCAACGACCGCCATCGGCAGCGGCGAGCCAGCGGAGTGGGCGACGGCAGCCTCGGGCCGCGCGAGCAACCACTCGTGAGCGGGCGCGGTGACTGCGGTGCCCAGCAGGGTGAGAAGGATTCGCCGGTCCATGCTCTCAGCGTCGGTGACTGCCCGGAGCGCGTGCAAGCTGCCGGCCGCAGTTCAGGGCGGCACCAGGCCGCTGATCGCTGAGACCGCCTCGACGGCATCCTCGCCCCAACCGAGTTCGGTCGAAGTAATCAAGCGTCCCAACTTGTCGGTCACCAGCGCCGCCGCCAGCGCAGGCCAGGGCGAGCGCGGCCGGTCACCGCGCAGCCACTTATAGGGCGTCTTGGCGTGCACCCGCTCGGTGCGCCCTTGTAGAGCAGCAAAACTGTTCAGCCGTCGGGCCAGGGCCTCGGGCTTCCAGCCCAGCTCAACGAGCACGGCAGCGAGCGGGCGAGTGTTGGTCGAATCCGTCATCCCCAGTATCCATGATTGCAACCGGATAGTGGCTGCGCACCGTAACCCGCCGACGCGCAGCGGGAAACCGCAACACGGCGACCCCGCACCACCGGCACCGGAACGCACCTCGCGCACCGACTTTGCCGCCGCCCTGGACACTAGGATCGGCCCGTGCCGGACGATGACCTTGAATCGCGGTTCAGCAAGCTCGAACACGAGGCGGACCGGCTGCGCGAGGACGTCGCCTCCGCCTGTGCGCTCGCTGCGCTGACCGACCGGGACGTGGCAGAGCTGCGCTCCGAGCTGCGGGCCCATCACCGGGTCCTGAATGCTCTGCGCGAGACACAGCTGGAGCAGGGCCAGCAGATCGACGAACTACGTCAGGAGATGCACCAGAAGTTCGGCGGACTGGACCGGAAGTTCGACGAACTGGACCGGAAGATGCGTGAGGGCTTCGCCATACAGTCCACCGGCATAGCACAGATCACCGCCCTGCTCACAAACATCGCCGGATCGGGGCGCGACGGTAGCTGAACGAGACCGCCGACTCAGTAGTGCGAGGTGAGCAATCCTGCGGCCTGTCCGGTGAGCTGGCGCACGGCGGGGCGTCGCCGGTAGAGAGCGAAGTCGCCGACGAGTCGGGCCAGATGGCCGACGACGGCGAGCGTGCCGGTGCTGGTTGAGTCCGTCATCCTTCGTGCCCATGATCGCGATCGGATGGTGATATCGCACCGTAACGCCCTGACAAGCAAGGTGGCACCAGGCGCGGCTGGGGCACACCACGGGCACCGGAACGCACCTCGGGGACCCATTCCGGCGTGCCGCCAACCCGGGTTGTCTTGCTCACCGTGAGCGACAGCCTGGCGGATGCCCCATGAGTACTCCGGACGAAACGTTCCGTGCGACGATGTGGGGCCAGACCCCCGAGGGCGAGCCCACCACGCTGATCGTCACGCGGCAGGGACTGGACCGTGCCGGGCGCGCGTGGCTGACCTTCAACGGCGCGATCAAGACCACGGTCGTGCTGACCGATCAGCAGGCGGGGAAGCTCGCCGGGCTACTTGGGGACGCATCAGGCGCCCGGCGGCCCCAGTGAACGACCGGTTCTAAATCGTGACCACGTCGAGGTACGGATCGAGGCGGCGGAGATCATCCGGGTCTGTGGTGATCACCTTTGCCGTGGTTCCCGGGGCCAAGGATCCGGTCGGCCCACGCTCGTTCGTCTGCGGTGAGGTCACCGCCGGTCTGAGCCAGAGTTTCAACGAGCATCGCTCCCCAACCAGCGACATCGTCCAGAGAGACACACTCACCGCATGCTGTACAAAGCCCGAGACGCAGGACAAGGGCGACCGCGGCGAAGCGAAGCGACGACGGGCTTCCACGAAGAGTGAGCACGCCGCCAGGTACGGCCACGATGGGTGATCGAGATCGGTCATGGCACCATGTCGCCCGTGACCAGCACGCAGCCTCGCTCTGGCCGGCATGCCAAACCGGAACCACCGCCTGCGGTGCCATCTGTCCCGCTGTCACCGGAAGATCTCCCGCAGCTTGCGGATGCGTCCCTGGGCGAACTCGTCCGGGACGCCGCCACCCACTTCTCCACCCTGTTCCGCGCGGAGGTGGAACTGGCCAAGGCGGAGGTGACCGCCGAGGTCCGCAAGGGCGTCAAAGGCAGCCTCTTCTTCGTCATCGCGCTGTCGATCCTGGTCTTCAGCCTGTTCTTTCTCTTCATCGCGCTGGGCGAGGCGCTAGCCAGCTGGCTGCCACGATGGGCCGCATTCAGTATCATCTTCGGCCTGATGGTGATCTCCGCGGGCGGGCTCGCGCTGCTGGGCTGGCGCCGGATGCGCAGCATCCGGAAGCCGGAACGCACGATCAGCACCGTCCGCGACACCGGGGCGGCGCTAACCCGCCGGCGCGGCGGCCACCGCAGGGCCGGCGAACCTAGCGCTGACCAACCCAGGGGGTGAGCCGCCCACCGGATCCCAGCTCGGTCCGGATTCCGGGACCGTGGACGCACCGCGAGGTATCAGCCAACGGGATCCGGCTGCATGTGGCGGAGATGGGGATGGGGCCGCTGGTTCTCCTGCTGCATGGCTTCCCGGAGTTCTGGTGGTCTTGGCGGCATCAACTTCCCTCCCTTGCCGCAGCGGGTATGCGTGCGGTAGCGGTGGACCTGCGCGGCTATGGCGACTCGGATAAGCCTCCCCGGGGATATGACCTATGGACGCTGTCCGGCGATGTGGCCGGCCTGGTCCGGGCGCTTGGGGAACGCCAAGCTGATCTGATCGGGCACGACTGGGGCGGGATCCTCAGCTGGTGCACGGCCGCGCTGCATCCCAGGGTGGTGCGGTCAATGACGGTGCTGGCCGCTCCCCATCCGCGCGCGATAGGCCAAGCGCTGCTGCACGACCCGGCGCAGCGTGCGGCAGCTCGCTACCTGGCCAGTTTCCAGGCTCCCTGGCTACCCGAGCGCTACCTCACCCGCGACGGCGCGGTGCTGGTGGAACAGATCCTGCGCTGCGGGGCAGGTCCGCGGTGGTGCACGTCGAGTGAATTCACCGCGGTGGCCCGGCGCTACCGCGAGGCCATGTTGATTCCTGGCGCGGCGCACTGCGCGCTGGAGTACTACCGGTGGGTCGGCCGCTCGCAATTCCGATTCGATGGCCGCCGGTTGTCCCGCGCGGTGGACCGGCCGGCTCGAGTGCCGGTGCTCCAGGTGCACGGTGCTGACGACCCGTACGTGCTGGACCGCACCGCCCGCCGCTCGGCCCGCTGGGCGGCTGATGGCTACCGTTATGAGTTACTGCTCGGCGTGGGTCACTTCGTGCAAGAGGAGGCACCAGAGCACACCACGGCACTGCTTAGTGAGTTCCTGCGTGCCAGGTAGCACCACGTCGGTGAATGCATGAATTGTTCATGAAGCTGCGATACCATCGACACATGAGCAGGACCATCCTGCAGGTCCGTGATGTCCCGGAGCCCGTTCTCGCCCGGTTGCGCGAACGGGCCGCCACCCGCGGCATCTCGCTGTCGGCCTACATCCGGGAGCTGCTCGCCGAGGATGCCGCGCAGGAGACCATGAACGAGCTGATCGAGCGCGTCAGCACGCGGACCCCCGTGGACGTGAGTGACGAGGAGATCCTCGGTGTGATCCATGACGGCCGCCGGTGACGGTCGTCGACGCGTCAGTCGTTGTGCGGCTGCTCGCCAACCGGCCGGCTGACGAGGGCCTGCGGAGACGGCTTTCCGCACTGCGCGCCGTCCACGCGCCCCACCTGATCGACGCCGAGGTGGCCAACGCGACGCGGGGACTACTCCTCGACGGAAAGATCGACCTTTCGCGCGCCGTCGAGCTACTCACCGACTTCGCCGCATTGCGGATCAGGCGGTATCCGATGCGTCCTCACCTCAACCGTGTCATCGAATTGCGGAACAACTTGACGGCCTATGACGCGGTCTACGTCGCCCTCTCGGAGACGCTACGGATGCCGCTGCTCACCCAGGACCCGAAGCTTCGTCGAGCTACCGGGCACCGCGCCGAAGTGCACGTATACCCATGATCAGAAAACACCCATGATCCATCTGGGGACCCCGCTCAGCCCGCTGAATGCGGGACTAACGTGGTGAAGGTGGGCAACGCGCAGGGACACGCGGCGCTGGTGGCCGACCTGCGCGAGCGGCTGGCGACAGCCCGGCTGGGGGGACCGCCGAGGGCCAGGCAGCGTCATATCGAGCGTGGCAAGCTGTTGCCCCGCGAGCGGGTCGACTCGCTGGTGGACCCGTCGTCGCCGTTCTTGGAGCTGTCCCCCCTGGCGGCCACCGGCATGTACGGCGACGAGGCCCCGGCCGCGGGGATCATCACCGGGATCGGGCGGGTGGCCGGGCGAGAATGCGTGATCGTCGCCAACGACGCCACCGTCAAGGGCGGCACCTACTACCCAATGACGGTCAAGAAGCATTTGCGTGCCCAGGAGGTGGCGCTGCACAACCACCTGCCGTGTATCTACCTCGTCGACTCCGGCGGGGCCTACCTGCTTGAGCAGGATCAGGTGTTCCCCGACCGGGAGCACTTCGGCCGGATCTTCTACAACCAGGCGACGATGTCCGCACGCGGTATCCCGCAGATCGCGGCGGTGCTCGGCTCCTGCACCGCGGGCGGCGCCTACCTGCCGGCGATGAGCGATGAGGCAGTGATCGTCCGCAATCAGGGTACGATCTTCCTCGGCGGCCCGCCGCTGGTGCAGGCCGCCACCGGCGAGGTGGTGACTGCTGAGGAACTCGGCGGTGCCGTCCTGCACTCGCGCATCTCCGGGGTCACTGACCACCTGGCCGACGACGACGCCCACGCGTTGCGGATCATTCGCACCATCATCGGCACCCTCGAACCCCGCCCGCCCCGGCCGTGGGAAGTGGTCGCCACCGAAGAGCCCACCCTGGAGGGGATTTATGACGTGGTGCCGGTGGACTGCCGCACTGTTTACGACGTCCGTGAGGTGATCGCTCGGATCGTCGACGGCAGCCGCCTATCGGAGTTCAAGGCCGAGTACGGCACCACGCTGGTCACCGGTTTCGCCCGGCTGCACGGTCACCCAGTCGGCATTGTGGCTAACAATGGGATCCTCTTCAGCGAATCGGCGCTCAAGGGCGCACACTTCATCGAACTGTGCGACCAGCGCGGCATTCCGCTGGTGTTCCTACAGAACATCCCCGGCTTTATGGTGGGCCGGGAATACGAGGCCGGCGGGATCGCCAAGCACGGCGCTAAAATGGTCACTGCAGTCGCGACAACCCGGGTGCCCAAGCTGACCGTCATCATCGGCGGCTCATTCGGTGCGGGGAATTACTCGATGTGTGGCCGGGCGTACTCGCCGCGGTTTCTGTTCATGTGGCCCAATGCGCGGATCTCGGTGATGGGCGGGGAGCAGGCTGCCACGGTGCTCGCCACAGTCCGCAGCACCGGCAATGACGCTGCGTCAGAGTCCGGTGTGGCCTTCGCCGAGCGCATACGTGCTCAGTATGAACACCAGGGTCATCCCTATTACTCGACGGCCCGGTTGTGGGACGACGGGGTGATCGACCCGGCGGACACCCGGATGGTGCTCGGGCTGGCGCTGTCCGCCTGCGCCAACGCGCCGCTGGAGCCGAGCGGCTTCGGCATCTTCCGGATGTGAGCCGCATGTTCCACACCGTTCTGGTGGCCAATCGAGGCGAGATCGCGGTGCGGGTGATCCGCACGCTGGGTGCGATGGGCGTCCGCTCAGTGGCCGTGTACAGCGACGCCGACGCCGGCGCCCGGCACGTCCGCGACGCGGACATCGCCGTCCGGCTTGGTCCTGCGCCAGCGGCCCAGAGCTACCTTTGCATCGACTCCATCCTGGACGCCGCCGCGCGCACCGGCGCGCAGGCCGTGCACCCTGGCTATGGGTTCCTATCGGAGAACGCCGTCTTCGCCCGGGCTTGCGCTCAAGCCGGTCTGGCATTTGTCGGCCCACCCGCTGCCTCCATTGCGGCGATGGGTGACAAGATCCGAGCCAAGGCAACCGTGGCCGCTGCGGGCGTTCCCGTCGTGCCTGGCGGCGACGGCGCAGAAGGCGACGATGATGCGCTGGCCGCCGCGGCCGCCGCGGTCGGCTACCCGGTGCTGCTCAAGCCGTCCGCAGGCGGTGGGGGCAAGGGCATGCGAGTGGTGCACCGCGCGCAGGAGCTTCCCGAGGCCATCGCCGGCGCCCGTCGAGAGGCCCGCGCAGCCTTCGGTGACGACACGTTGCTCGTCGAAAGGCTGATAACCACCCCGCGACATATCGAGATTCAAGTGCTGGCCGACGCGCATGGCGGGGCGGTACACCTCGGCGAGCGCGAGTGCAGCCTGCAGCGGCGACACCAGAAGATCGTTGAGGAAGCACCGTCGGTGCTGCTGGACACCGCGACCCGGGAACGGATGGGTAAGAGCGCGGTGACCGTCGCGCAGGCCGTGGGGTACACCGGTGCGGGCACGGTTGAGTTCCTGGTGCCGGCCGATACGCCAGATCAATTTTTCTTCCTGGAAATGAACACCCGCCTGCAGGTCGAGCACCCCGTCACGGAGCTGATCACCGGGCTGGACCTGGTCGAGTGGCAGCTGCGGGTGGCCGCCGGGGAGCCGCTCGGGTTCAGTCAGGACGCGGTCCGCTTCGACGGCCACGCCGTCCAGGCACGGGTCTACGCCGAGAACCCGGCGGGTGGCTTCTTGCCCTCCGGAGGACGGGTTCTGCACCTGCGCGAGCCCGCCGGGCTGGGCGTGCGGGTGGACTCCGGGCTCGTTGCGGGCGACACCGTGGGCAGTGACTACGACCCACTGCTGGCCAAGGTTATTGCGCACGGCCCGGACCGCGACACCGCGCTGCGCCGGCTGGACGCCGCATTGGCCCAGACCAGCATCTTGGGCCTGGGCACGAATGTGGCGTTCCTGCGTGCGCTGCTCGCGGACGCCGACGTGCGGGCCGGAAAGTTGGACACCGGGCTAGTCGAGCGTCAGGCCTCGGACTGGGTATGTGACGAGTCACCAGACGACGTGTTCGCCGCGGCCGGATTACGGGCGCTGCTGGCACTGGAACCAGACGGGCCGGTGGTGGATCCGTTTGCGCTGCCCGGTGGCTGGCGGATCGGCGAGCCCGCCTGGACCCGCTGGAGAATGCAGGTTAACGGGCACGAGCCGGTCGAGGTCCGAACCCGGGGCCGCGCTGGCGCCGCTGAGCTCGCAGTGGGTGAGAGCGCCCCCACCCGCGCGTCGGCCTGGTGGGATGACGGGGACCTGGCCGTCACCCTTGGTCAGATCACCCGCCGCTACAGCGTCGCTCTCGACGGTGCCGTGGTGTGGCTAGGCCGCGACGGGCACAGCTGGGAATTGCGCGAGCAGCAGCCCCTCGACGCCGCGCAGCGCACCGAGCAGGGCGCCAGCGGGGAGGTGCGCGCTCCGATGCCCGGCACCGTCACAGTCCTCGACGTCGCCAAGGGTCAGCAGGTCACCGCGGGCGCACGGCTGCTCGTGCTCGAGGCGATGAAGATGGAGTATGTACTCACCGCGCCGGTCAACGGAGTAGTTCGCGACCTGCACATCCGCCCCGGATGCGCTGTCGAGCGCGACGCAGTGCTGCTAGTCGTTGACCCGTGAGTGGGGATGTGAGTGATAGCTCACATCCCCACTCACGGGTTGTCCACAGGGAGGACAACCCGTGCATGAGGAGCTGAGCGAGGAGCACGCGGCGCTGCGTGCCACCGTCGAGGAGTTTGCCCGCAAGGAGATCGCGCCGGTCATTGCCGACCTCTATGAGCATGGGACGTTCCCCTACGCGCTGGTGGCGAAGATGGGCGCGATGGGATTGTTCGGGCTGCCCTTTCCCGAGGAGTACGGCGGGATGGGCGGCGATTATTTCGCGCTGTGCCTGGCGCTGGAGGAACTTGCGCGGGTGGACTCATCGGTGGCCATCACGCTGGAGGACAGCGTGTCGCTGGGTGCGATGCCGATCTTCCGGTTCGGTACCGAGGAGCAAAAGCAGTGTTGGCTTCCGGAGCTGTGCACTGGCCAACGGCTCGGGGCATTCGGCCTCACCGAGCCCGGTGGTGGGTCCGACGTAGGCGCTATCCGCACCACTGCGTGGCGCGACGGCAACGAGTGGGTCATCAATGGATCCAAAGCCTTCATCACCAATTCGGGCACCGACATCACATCTGTGGTCACCGTCGCCGCGATCACCGGCGTCAGCGGGGGTCGCAAGGAGATCTCCGCCATCATGGTCCCGGCCCGCCAGCCGGGCCTCACGGTCTCGAAAAACTACTCCAAGGTCGGCTGGAAGTGCTCGGATACCCGCGAGCTCTTCTTCGACGATTGCCGGGTACCCGCGGGAAATCTACTTGGTGAGCGTGGCCGAGGTTACGCGCAGTTCCTCTCCATTCTCGACGAAGGTCGCATCGCGATCGCCGCGCTAGGCGTAGGTCTGGCCCAGGGTTGTATCGACGAGTGCGTGTCCTACGCCCGTGAACGGCACGCTTTCGGCCACGCCATCGGCAGCTATCAGGCAATTCAGTTCAAGATTGCTGATATGGAGGCGCGGGCGCACACTGCTCGGCTGGCCTACTACCATGCGGCGGCGAGGATGATGCGCGGCGAGTCCTTCAAGAAAGAGGCCGCGATTGCGAAGCTGGTCTCCTCGAACGCGGCGATGGACAACGCTCGGGATGCCACTCAGGTCTTCGGCGGTTACGGCTTCATGAACGAGTACCCGGTCGCCCGCTTCTACCGCGACGCCAAAGTCCTCGAGATCGGCGAGGGAACCAGCGAGGTGCAGCGCATGCTCATCGCCCGCCACCTCGGCGTCGGCTGATCGCCCAGACCGCGCCACCAGCCCTGGCGTGCACGCCTGCTCGGCCGGGAAAATTGAGCGTGCCACCGGTACCCTCGGGAGTCCAGGCGGGCGGCAGGAGGTGGCCATGAGCGTGAACTATGTGGCCAGACCGTGGGAGCGCAGGTTGTTCCGGCGTTGCCGGCGGGCGTGGGACCTCGGTGCGCGGGAACGCCAAGACTATGAGCTGATCGAACCAACCCAGGTGTTCGACTTCGGCGAAGCGATCCACGACGCGCTGGACGTCTACTACTTCCCTGGTATGTGGGAATGGAACCGGGCGATCGTGCGGCCGCTGGCCGTCAAGGGCTTCGAGAAGTCGATGCGCAGGCAGCGCGACGCCTACGAGCAGGTCCGTACCCTATCCGGGGAGCAGGTTCGAGACTGGGAGCAGCACCTGGAGTTGGGCACGGGCGTTCTCCAGCGCTACTTCGAGTTTGCGGCCAGCGTCGACCGTTTCACTCCGATCGGGGTCGCCTCGCAGTTCGACATCAGCCTGCCCCATCCCACTGACCCGGACACCGGACTCACCACGCCCGATGGCCGGCCGCTGCGATACCGGGCCCGGATCGACTTGGCGGTGATCGACGACCATGAGCTGTATTGGCTCGTCGAGCATCGGGTCATTACCGACCCGCACTGGCCTGAGCTCGACCAACTGCGGATCGACGAGCAGGCCCTGACCCGCAGCTGGGCCTGGCAGCTGGGTTTTCTTGCCAAGCTTGAGGGCACCATCTACAACGAGTTGCGGGCGGTCGCGCCCAGCAATGGCAAGGCTGAGGTGGACGTCCGAGCGCTGCCGGCGGCGGGTGGCATCATCACGCAGCGCAGCACCGAATCCTTCCGTCGTACCCAGTTGCCCCGCACCGAGCTTGAAATCGAGCGACAGGGTACGGCCGTCGCGTTGGAAATGCAGGACATGATCGATCCGTCGGTGCGGATTTACCCGAATCCCTCATGGGAGCACTGTGCGAGCTGTGTCTACCGGCCGCCGTGCCTGGCAATGACACAGGGAATCGACGAGCGGCCGATCCTCGAAACGTCCTACCGCAAGCGAGCCAGCGAGGACTTCGAGCTCGGGCGGCTTGGGTCGGTCTGGGGGTTCGTCCCCGAGACTTATCGGGTCGGGGAGCACCGGGCTCCCAGTGTGGAGCGGTAACACCGGTGCGTCTGCGCATAGTGAGCTGGAATGTCGATTCTCGACCGACCGGGCTCCTGGACGTCAAGGTTGAGCTCCTGCGCCGGCTTCAGCCCGACCTCGCGCTGCTTCAGGAGATTGGTCGGCCGGTTTTCCGCGCCCTGCTGCCGCACCCGTCAGCGCATGAACGGATGCACCGCAAGTCCAGGGTGTTCTCCTGGGGTGCCTTGTCCACCGACCTCGCCGTCCCGCGCGCCAGTGAGTTCCGGCTTGGCTGCGCGGTGCTGGGCGTTGCCACCACTGCTTTGCTGGATGCCCATGTGCTCGATCGGGCGTCGTTCGACGTACGCGATCCAGTGCTGCCCGGGTTTCTCTGGCGGACGGTGGTGGCTCGGGTGGCCTTGTCCACCGGTGACCTGCTGACCGTGTGCAGTTTCCACGGTCGGCAGCCCTCTGGTCCGCCTGCCGCGTCACTGCAGCGGGCGTTTCACGCTGGGATCGCCAAATGGCTCGCCACTGTCCCCGGCCCGGTCGTTTTCGGCATTGACGCTGGTCTACCGTTGCCCGACGGCGCAGATCCGCTGCTCGGCCCGGGACCCGTCCACCACCTGAATCACGTACTCAGCGCCGATCATGACCATCTGTGGGCCACCGGCGAACTCGAGGTACTCGCCGTCCAGCGCCTGGCCGACGAGGCCGTGGCTGCCGGCAGCGACCACGCCCTGCTGCTGGCGGACCTGTCGCTGCGCAATCGGTGAGCGCACAGGTTTCACGCTCTGTAGTGTCGCGCCAGCACTTCGACGTACCCGCGCAACAGCTGCGGGGAGCTCAGAGGGCCAGCGGAGGGCCGAATCTCGTCCACCTTCACCCCGAGCACGGGAACGTCCAGGCTTGAGAGGATCGGTGCGCTTGCCGTCTTGGTCCAGTCGACCGGACCTACGGCGATGATGGTGTCGATGCCTCCGAGCAGCTCAGGTGAGATCATTCCCACGCCGGAAAACGCCGGAGCCGCCTCCTCGATGCCTACCAACTGAACCCGAGATCGGGGGAACAGCTGCGCCAGCGCGAACTCACGACCGAATACGTACGTGTTGGTACTGCCGCGATAGTTCAGGTAGATGACACTGATCCGGGGAGCGGTGGAAACGACCGGAGCCAGACGGCGGCGGGCGCTGCCGAGCTCGGCGCCGAACGCCTCGATCGCATCAGCGGCCTGCCGGTCGCGGTCGGTGCCCGCGCCGAGCTGGTGCAGCGCCCGCTGCCAGCCGCCCGGCACAGTGACGTCGTACACCACCGTCGGTGCGATCCGCGCCAGCTTGTCGGCGTCGTCGGGGAGGTAGTAGAAGATCAGATCTGGTTTGAGTGCGGTGATCGCCTCGAGCAGGCGGCGTCGAGGGCCCAAGCCCCTGTGAGTGGCGGTACGAGTCACAGCTCGTATCGCCACTCACAGGACGCCACAGGCGCCACGGCACTGTCGAAGTGCTCCGTGCCAGCCTGCGCGGTGCAGTACTGCGGCGACTTCTGTTGCCACTCCGCAGGGGTCGCCGGTGACTTCGTTCCAGCCGTAGACCAGGCGGTGGCGAGCGGCGAGTTCGGCTGCGTTGTCCCGCCTGCGGTCCCGGAAGGCCACCTCAGGCGCGTCGTGAAAGGCCCGGCCGTCGAGCCGCACGGTGAGTGGGATGCCGATCACGTCGTAGCTGACGTCCTCCCAGAAGGTCCGACCATCCACGACGATGGGTTGCTGCCGCTGCCCGCTGGGAAGCGCATGCGCCAATTCAACGTCGCAGGCGTAACGCTGCTCTAAGGCCGACTGCACCCCGTCAGCCAGCAAGTGCAACGCATCGGCGAGCGCTGCGCCGTACCGGCGTGGTCGCCGTTCCTCCAGCCGCCGTTGCAGGTCCCGCACCGGCACCCGGCCTCTGGTCGCGAGCGCGACGAAGCGCCGCATCCCCGCTCGCGCGTCGGGTTCGCTCGTTGCGAGGTCCAGCACGGTGTCCGCCTTGCTGGTCCGGGCGGGATCCGTAGCAACCATAAGGTGGGGGAAGGCGCGGGAACGATGCACGACGACGTGCGGGGGCTGCGATACTGCAGAGCAGCCATAGGGCACCGTAATATGTACTGGCGTGAGCGGATCGAGCGTGAGCATCCGCCATTCCTCGGCCGCGGTGGTGTGGCTGAGCAGCGCCTGAGGGCCGCCGTAGAGCAACGCTCCGGCGATCCTCGCCTCCCTGCTCAGCGGGCCGGTGAAGGTGGCATAGACCCGCGGCAGCACCCGTCGCCAGCGCTGGGCTTCGAGGTTGGCGGCAACCACGCCAGGCCCGATATCAAGTAACCGCAACTGATCGGTGTCAAGTAACCCGCACTGGTCGTGGAGCAGCTGTTGCCAGACAGCTGCCCGGGACGGCTTCAGTGCGCAGGGCAGGCGCGGAGGGTGGTTCTCGACCATAGCCGCGACGGTCACACGTCCAGCCCACCACGCGACAGCTCGCTATGATCAACTTGTGGACACCGCCGTGGGTGTGGACAACCACCCGTGAGTGGCGATGCGAGTTATAACTGGCATTGCCACTCACGGGGCCGTCAGGCCAAGGGCCGATCTGTCGGCGCAATGGAGGCGGAGAGCACGTCGCGACCCGTGAGGTAGCGGTCCACGGCCGCGGCGGCGGAGCGGCCTTCGGCGATGGCCCACACGATCAACGACTGCCCGCGGCCCATGTCGCCGGCGACGAACACGCGCGACACACTCGTCATGAAACACGCGTCGCGGGCGACGTTGCCGCGTGCGTCGTACTCGACGCCTAACCCTTCGAGGAGCTTGCCCTTCTCCGGCCCAACAAAGCCCATCGCGAGCAGCACCAGATCGCAGGCTAAGTCCTGTTCGGTGCCTGGCACCGGCACGAACTTGCCGTTCTCGGAGACGGCCTGCACCAGCCGCAGCCCGCGCACCCGCCCGTCGGCGTCGCCGAGGAATTGCTGGGTGCTCACCGAGAACAGCCGCTCACCGCCTTCCTCGTGGGCCGTGGATACCCGATAGACCATCGGGTAGGTGGGCCAGGGCTGTGTCTCTGGGCGGTGCCGCGACGGGCTCGGCATGATCTCCAGCTGGGTCACCGAGGCCGCGCCCTGGCGGTGTGCGGTGCCCAGGCAGTCCGCCCCGGTGTCGCCCCCGCCGATGATCACTACATGCTTGCCCGCGGCGTCGATGGGCGATCGCGGCAGGTCGCCTTCCTGCACCCGGTTGGCCAGGGGCAGGTATTCCATTGCCTGGTAGATGCCCACCAGCTCGCGACCGGGCACCGGCAGATCCCGCCACGCGGTGGCCCCACCGGCGAGCACCAGCGCGTCGGAGCCCACGCGCAGCTCCTCAGCTGTGACGTCTACCCCGACGTCGACACCGGGCCGGAACTCGGTGCCCTCGGCGCGCATCTGCTCCAGCCGCCGGTTCAGCCGGTGCTTGGCCATCTTGAACTCGGGGATGCCGTAGCGCAGCAGCCCGCCGATCCGGTCGGCGCGTTCGTAGACCACCACGTCATGCCCGGCTCGGGTCAACTGCTGGGCCGCCGCGAGCCCAGCCGGGCCGGACCCGACCACGGCGACCTTCTTGCCGGTGCGCACGACGGGCGGTTGAGGGGTAACCCAGCCCTCTTCCCAAGCCCGGTCGATGATCTCAATCTCGACCTGCTTGATCGTCACCGCGTCGTCGTTGATGGCCAGTACGCAGGCCGTCTCGCACGGCGCCGGGCACAACGTCCCGGTGAATTCGGGGAAATTGTTCGTGGCATGCAGCCGCTCGATGGCGTCGGCCCAATTCTGGCGCCAGACTAGATCATTCCACTCCGGGATGAGGTTGCCCAGCGGGCAACCCAGGTGGCAGAACGGGATCCCGCAGTTCATGCACCGGCCGGCCTGCTGTTCCACCGTGCCGCGGTCGAAGTCCTCATAGACCTCCCGCCAGTCACGTAATCGCAGCTCGACTGGGCGGCGCGGCGGGTTCTGCCGCCCGGTGGTGAGGAAACCCTTGGGATCACCCATGCGCGGCCTCCATGATGGCCTCGTTGACATCGCGGCCGTCCCGCTGCGCTGCGGCCTGGGCTGTCAGCACCCGCTTGAAGTCCTTGGGCATGACCTTGCCGAACCGCTCCACCGCGGTGTCCCAGTCGGCCAGCAACGCGTGCGCCACCGCAGACCCGGTCTCGGCGTGATGCCGCGCCACCACGTCGGCCAGGAACGCGCGGTCCTCGTCGTCCAGCGGGTCCAGATCGACCATTTCGGAGTTGACCCGACCGGCAGCCAGATCGAGCACATAGGCGATCCCGCCGGACATCCCGGCCGCGAAGTTGCGTCCAATCGGTCCGAGCACCACCACCCGGCCGCCGGTCATGTACTCGCAACCATGATCACCAACACCCTCGACGACGGCCAGCGCGCCGGAGTTACGAACGCAGAAGCGCTCCCCGACCATCCCGCGCAGGAACATCTCCCCGGACGTCGCACCGTAGAGGATCACGTTGCCGGCGATGATGTGGTGCTCCGCGGTGAACTGCGCGTCGGGGTGCGGGCGGACGGTGATCCGTCCACCGGACAGGCCCTTGCCCACGTAGTCGTTGGCGTCGCCGATGAGCCGCAGGGTGATCCCGCGCGGCAGGAACGCTCCCAAGGACTGCCCGGCTGATCCGGTCAGCGTGACGTCAATGGTGTTGTCGGGCAGCCCGGCACCACCCCAGCGGCGGGTCAGCTGGTAGCCGAGCATGGTGCCCACCGTGCGGTTGACGTTGCGTACCGGGAGGTCGAGGCGCACCGGGGTGCCGTCGGCCAGCGCACCCTCGGCGAGCTGGATGAGCGTGTTGTCCAGCGCCTTGTCCAACCCGTGGTCCTGCTCCCTGATCCGGTGCCGGGGGGTGTCCGGCGTGATGTCGGATGGCACATGCAGGATCGGTGACAGATCCAACCCAGCGGCTTTCCAGTGGTCGATCGCCGGGCGGATGTCCAGTATTTCGGTGCGCCCGATCGCCTCTTCCAGGCTGCGGAACCCGAGCGCCGCCAGGTACTCGCGCACCTCCTGAGCGACGAACTCGAAGAAGTTGACCACGTACTCGGCCTTGCCGTTGAACTTCGCGCGCAGCACCGGGTTCTGGGTGGCCACCCCCACCGGGCAGGTGTCGAGATGGCAGACCCGCATCATGATGCAACCCGAGACCACCAGCGGGGCGGTGGCGAAGCCGTACTCCTCGGCGCCCAGCAGAGCGGCGATCACGACGTCCCGACCCGTCTTGAGCTGGCCGTCGGTCTGCACGACGATCCGGTCCCGCAGCTTGTTGGCGATCAGCGTCTGCTGGGTCTCGGCCAGGCCCAGCTCCCAGGGCGTGCCGGCATGCTTGATCGACGACAGTGGCGAGGCCCCGGTGCCGCCGTCGTGACCGGAGATGAGCACCACGTCGGAGTACGCCTTGGCCACCCCGGCGGCTACCGTGCCGACCCCGACCTCGGACACCAGCTTGACGTGCACGCGGGCTTGCGGGTTGGCATTCTTCAGGTCGTGGATCAGCTGCTTGATGTCCTCGATGGAGTAGATGTCGTGGTGCGGCGGCGGTGAGATCAGCCCCACCCCGGGAGTGGAGTACCGGGTCTTGGCGATCCATGGGTAGACCTTGGTTCCGGGCAACTGCCCGCCTTCGCCAGGCTTGGCTCCCTGTGAGATCTTGATCTGCAGGTCATCGGCGTTAACGAGGTACTCACTGGTCACGCCGAACCGCCCGGATGCCACCTGTTTGATCGCCGAGCGGCGTAAATCTCCGTTGGGGTCGGGGATGTAACGGTCGGCGTCCTCGCCGCCCTCCCCGGTGTTGGACTTGCCGCCGAGCCGGTTCATCGCGATAGCCAGCACCTCGTGCATCTCCTTGGAGATGGATCCGTAGGAGATGGCGCCGGTCGCGAAGCGCTTGACTATTGATTCAACTGGCTCGACTTCGTCAATCGGTACCTTTGGGCGCAGGCCCTCGCGGAAGGTGAACAGCCCGCGCAGGGTCATCAGCCGCTGCGACTGCTCGTCAACCAGCCGGGTGTATTCCTTGAAGATCTCGTAGCGGCCCGACCTGGTGGAGTGCTGCAGCTTGAACACCGTCTGTGGACTGAAGACGTGCGCCTCGCCCTCGCGGCGCCACTGGTAGTCGCCGCCGATTGCGAGTTCCCGGTGCGGGGCGTGCATGCCGTCGGCCGGGAAAGCCCGGCGGTGCCACCTCGCGACCTCATCGGCCAGCGTGTCGAATCCAACGCCGCCGAGCCGCGAGGTGGTTCCGGTGAAGCAGGAGTCGATGACCTCGGGTCCCAGCCCGATCGCCTCGAAAATCTGCGCACCGGTGTAGGACGCCACGGTGGACACGCCCATCTTGGACATCGTCTTGCGGACACCCTTACCCAGCGCCTTGATCAGGTTGCGGGTGGCGGTCTTGGCGTCGACGCCGTTGAGCATGCCCCGGTCGGCGAGATCCTCCACGGTGGCCATCGCCAGGTAGGGGTTGACCGCAGCGGCGCCGTAGCCGATCAGCAGCGCAATGTGGTGCACCTCGCGGGCATCCGCAGCCTCCACGACCAGACCGACCTGGGTGCGGGTCTTCTCCCGCACCAGGTGGTGGTGCACTGCGCCGGTGAGCAGCAGGGACGGGATCGACGCATGGTCAGCGTCGGCGCCTCGGCCGGAGAGCACGATCAGCCGAGCACCGTCGCGGACTGCGGCGGAGACCTCAGCGCGGATCTCGTCCAGCCGGCGGACCAGCGCTGCGCCGCCACCGTGCACGTCATAAATACCTTTAATGGTATAGGCCTGATATTCCGGCTGGTCTCCGTCGTCGTTGACATGGACGATCTTGGCGAGTTCGTCGTTGTCCAGCACCGGAAATGGCAGCACGATCCGCCGGCAGGAGCCGGCGTCGGCCACAAACAGATTCGGCTGAGCACCGAGCTGCGCCTGCAGTGAGGTCACCAGCTCCTCCCGGATCGCGTCCAGCGGCGGGTTGGTGACCTGAGCGAACAGCTGAGTGAAGTAGTCGAACAGCGGTCGAGAGTGCTGGGAGAACGGGGCCAGCGGCGCGTCATTGCCCATCGACCCGATCGGCTCTGCACCAGTGATGGCCATCGGCGCCAGCAGCACTCCGAGCTCCTCCTGGGTGTATCCCATCGCCTGCTGGCGGCACACCAGCGAGGCGCGGGTATGCACCTCGCGCTCGCGCTCGGGCAGATCTTCCAGCCAGGTCAATCCCCGGGCCACCCACTCGGCGTAGGGATGCTCGGCGGCCAGCTGACCTTTAATCTCGTCATCACCCACGATCCGGCCGGCGGCGGTGTCGGCGAGGAACATCCGGCCCGGCTCCAGCCGTCCCTTGCGCACCACCGTGGTGGGGTCGATGTCCAGCACTCCCACTTCACTGGCCAGTACCACCAGGCCCTCCTCGGTGACCCAGTACCGGGCTGGGCGCAAGCCGTTGCGGTCCAGCACAGCGCCGATCACGGTGCCGTCGGTGAACGCGACCAGCGCGGGACCGTCCCACGGCTCCATGAGCGTGGAGTGGAACTCATAGAACGCCCGACGAGCCGGGTCCATCTCGGTGTGGTTCTCCCACGCTTCCGGAATCATCATCAGCACCGCATGCGGTAGCGAGCGGCCGCCCAGGTGCAGCAGTTCGAGGACCTCGTCGAAGGACGCCGAGTCGCTGGCCTCCGGGGTGATGATCGGGTAGAGGCGTTCCAGGTCCCCGGGAATGAGGTCGGTGGCGAGCTGACTTTCCCGGGCGCGCATCCAGTTTCGGTTGCCGCGCAGAGTGTTGATCTCGCCGTTGTGCGCCACGAAGCGGTACGGGTGCGCCAGTGGCCAAGACGGGAAGGTGTTGGTGGAAAACCGGGAGTGCACCAGCGCCAGCGAGCTGGTGACTCGCTGGTCGGACAGGTCTGGATAGAAGCTCACCAGCTGTTCCTCGGTGAGCATTCCTTTGTAAACGATCGTGCGCCCGGACAGGCTCGGGAAGTAGACGTCAAGGTCGCGTTCAGCGCGCTTACGCACGCAGTACACCCGCCGCTCCAGGTCCAGCCCGGTCAGGGGCTGTCCGGTTTCGTTCGGGTTGCCAGCGAGGAACAGTTGCCGGAATCCGGGCATTGCTGAGCGGGCCATGGGACCGACCCCCTCAGGGTTGACCGGCAGCTCCCGCCAGCCCAGCACGCGCATGCCCTCCTGCACCGCGATGTCCTCGATGGCTGCCATCACCTCGGAGGCATCTGCTGGTAGGAAGGCGATTCCGACCGCGTACTCACCCGGCCTGGGTAGCTTAAAATCCACAACGTCACGAAAGAAGTCATCAGGGACCTGCAGCAGGATGCCGACCCCGTCACCGGTGTCGGGTTCCCCGCCACGGGCACCCCGGTGTTCGAGGTTGCGCAGTGCCGTGAGAGCCTTCTGTACGATGCTGTGATCGCGGCGTCCGGCCAGGTCGGCCACGAAAGCAACGCCGCAGGCATCGTGCTCGTAGGCGGGGTCGTACAGGCCGGTTGTCGGACATCCAGAGTGTCCGGGCTTTGACCCTGCATGCAGGTGGTTAGCGCTCATGAGCACCTCCCCGTCGTCTCGATTGGGTTGACACACGCATCGGGACGACGTGCACCCATCTGCGGTAACCCGCAGATTACCTCAGCGGGTTACCAAGTCGTTATCACTTCTGACGATCGGCCCCGGCGGCCGGAGCGCGTGCCGCACTAGATCCCCCGCCAGGAGCCCAAGAACATCAGCGCTGGCGCCCTTGAGCTGTTGGGGTGCCATGATACCCGCTGGGGGTTCCGTTCGTGGAGTGCAGCGAGAACCCGCCACGCCGCCATCCACCCCGCCGCGCCGCGAGCTACCGCAGCAGTGGGGACCTCGCTGAGCGCACCGGAGATGGCCGCCCAACCCTTGCCTACCCGAGCCGCCGACGCCGCCGAACTCGGTCGGCCATTGGGAGCCAGCGCTGCGCACCAACCTGAGTCGTCGCCGCGACGTCCCTATGACGGTGGACCATCCAGCGACGGCATCCCAAGGGGTGACGCCACGCTGGGGTGGTGCCACGGCGCTCGCCGTTGGCAGGTGCACAATCATCCCGACCGAGGCCGCCGGAGCGGCGGGCCTCCAGGCGTAGGAGGTCTCGGCGTGGGAGGTCCCGGATGAGCCGGGCTGAGGAAATCCGGCATGTGCTGAGACGTTTCCCCCGGCGCGGCATCAGGCGTTGGGGAGCCAGCCGGGCCGCGGTGGCCGTCACCATCGTTACCAGTGCCGGCGGCCCTGGGGTGCTGCTCACCCGGCGCGCCGACGCATTGCGGACGCCTTCTGGCCATCTTGCGTTGCCGGGCGGGCCGACTGATCGCGGTCAGTCAGCATCCGACGCGGCCCGCCGTGCGCTCACCGAGGAGCTCGGGATGCGACTGTCACCATCGTCGGTGCTCGGGCTGCTCGACGACTACCTCACCCACTCCAGACTTGTGATCACGCCGGTGGTGGTCTGGGCCGGGGACCACGATGAACCCCTACGCCTTCAACAGGTGCTCAAACAGGAGGTGCCCAAACAGGCCCCGGCCGCCGAAGTCTTCGCCGTCCCGTTCACCGACCTCGACGTCGAGCCGGTGTTTGTGGCCAGCTCGGAGTCTGACCGGCCGGTGATCCGCCTGCCACTGCATGGTGGATGGTTGCACGCCCCGACGGCTGCGGTGCTGCATCAATTCCGCGAGGTGATCCTGCACCACCGGTGCACTCGTGTCGCGCACCTTGAGCAGCCGGCGTTCGCCTGGCGCTAAAGTAGCCATGACTGCCGTCTGCCATCATGAGTTCGACGGAGGACATTTTGCTCACCGTCATGGTGCTATCCGGAGGCTTGTCTTTTGAGCGTGAAGTCTCGCTAGCCTCTGGACGGCGGGCTTGCGAAGAATTGAGGAGTCAGGGAATCGACGCGCTGACTATGGATACGGACCATCATCTACTTATCCAGCTACAACAAGAACGACCTGACGCGGTCATAAATCTGCTACATGGTCAACGCGGGGAAGACGGCGCAATTGCTGAGGTCCTCGAAATGGCCGCTGTACCCTACGTCGGGCCACCACCACAAGCCGCGCGCCTCGCTTTTGACAAACCCATAGCTAAGGAACTAGTGCGCAGGGCGGGTATCGCTACTCCCGACTCCTGCGTCCTGCCGCTAGACACTTTCCAAGAACTCGGTGCAGAAGGCATAATTGCTGCATTGGTGGACAAACTCGGACTTCCTCTAGTAGTTAAACCTGCTCGGGGTGGCTCTGCCCTCGGGCTGACCATTGTTCGCGAAGCTCATGACGTTCCTGGTGCCATGGTTCAGTGCTTCGCGTATTCTGATACGGCGCTCATCGAGAAATGTGTAGTTGGGACGGAGGTCTCACTGACGATTATAGAAGAAGACTCCGGGCCCATTTCGCTCGCACTTGTCCACATCGCTCCCAGGACGGGACGCTACGATTACCAAGCACGTTACACCGCTGGTGAGGTGGATTTCATCATACCGAGCACCTTGCCAGCTGCCATCCAGGACCAGGCTCGGCAAACCGGCATAGCGATACATCAGATATTAGGCCTGCGTGACTGGTCCCGAGTCGACATGATCATTGACGCGGCTGGGACGCCGTACTTTTTGGAAGCAACGTCTTGTCCAGGCTTAACTGATACCAGCGTGGTGCCTGTCGCCATTGCCACGAGTGGTCGAATTCTCGGGAATGTCCTTATGCAACTAGTTGAGCGGTCTATTGCACGGTCCTAGGGGGCATCCGGCAAGGCGAGGTATCGCGGCCGGCCTAAGCTAGTTTGCTCGCGATTGAGCCGGCGTTTCGGAGAGCCAGGCCGTCAGCCCCGGTCGTATCTGGCTCATAGCTGGGATATTTGAGTGCTTCTTCGAGCATATCGTCCAACAAGGCTTCGTGGCTTACTCCCGAGGCGCGCCATAGATAAAATGACATCGCACCGGGAATGGTGTTGATTTCATTTATCCACAATTGCTCGTGGTGCAGTAAGAAGTCCACTCTGGTAACTCCTCGTACCTGCATGAGCTGGGCTATGGCGGAGGCGTAGTCTCGCAGGCGTTCGGTCAACTGCGGCGGTAGTGCAGCAGGCAGCTCGCGTGGCGCTCCGGCCAGGCCCTCCTCGCCAAGGTACTTGTCCTGATAACTGTAGAAGTCTGCCTTTGTCTCTCTTATCGGCCGCTCGATCTCGGAGAGCAGTGGAGTACCGTAGCCACGAACAGAAATATTGAGATCAATAGCGTCCGCCAAGTACGGCTCGACTACCGCTCCTGAGCGGAGGCCCGACGAACTGACGAGTAGTTGCTGAGCCGTCTCGATATCCTCCACGACATGGATTCCGATAGATGATCCGCCAAACCGTGGTTTGACAATCCAGGGCGTCGGTATATCGGGTACCGGGCCGGCCTCTACGAGTGCGACTCGGGGCAAAGTAGGTAGGCCCGCCGCCGCCACAACTGCGCCAAAAGCAAACTTGTCCATGCCAAGGGCTGCGCCGCGCGCGGTGGGGCCAGTGTACTTGACGCCGGCGAGATCGAGCGCACTTTGCAGACTACCGTCCTCACCAGAACCCCCGTGACAACAATTAACTGCAACGTCGAATTCTAACGACCGCACCCGACCGAGTGAGCGTTTTTCCACAAATCCCTTCTCGGCGCCTGTGGAGAGCGATACGAGCCGAGAATTATTGGGAACGCCGTTTACGAAAGCATCTGCTTCGAGGTTTGGTTCGACCAAGTACCAGTCTCCGCTCTTGGTCCAGTAGAGAGGAACGACGTCGTGGCCTCCCTGGGAAAGAACGCGGCATGTCTGTAGTCCTGTCAGGATGCTGATATCGTGCTCGGGAGAGGGCCCTCCGAACAGAGCCGATACTCGTGTCACGGTGCCTACCCTTCTTGTCGTCTCAACTCACGGAAAGTGGTCTCGTCTCAACTCACGGAAAGTGGTCCGGTAAATCATTTTCGTACAGGACAACATCGCCTTCGGTGAGATTTTCGCGTACCCACCGTACCGCGTCGTCCCTGCGGCGAACCGTCCGCACTCTGGCCTTGCCGTGCTGGGCTCCCCGCATCAGGGAGCACAGGTTCGTACGGCCTACGATCAAGATGTCAGTCGCGTTAATTGCGGCTTTCCTGGCGAACTGTTCATTTTCGTAATCCTGCCGGTCACCCAGTTCAATCATTCCCGGTGATACCACTACACGACGACCGTGGTCAGCAGCTTCTGACAACAGTTTCAGCGCATTTGCAGCTCCATCGGGATTTGAGCTAAATGTGTCATCGATTACTTTAATACCAGCAGAGGTTGTCACGAGCTGCTGACGGTGAGCTGGGCATGGCAGCGACGTCACCTGCCTGACAATGTGCTCGACTGGAATGTCGAGTGCTAAGGCTATCGCGACCGCTGATGCCAGGTTTCCTGGAAATACTCCTGGTGTACGTATGGTTGTAACGTGTTCTCCTGATATATAGAGTTCAATAGATTGCTCGGAAGGTATGGCCGCGACGTAAGCGCCCTCTTTGCTTCCGCAGCGGATAACGGACTTAGGGGCACTGATTTTATCCGCTATCTGACGGAGATGCGGGAAATCGGTATTTAGTATCGCTAGGTCGACCGTTTCGAGTATCTCGGCTTTGGCTTCAGCGATGCCTTCGAGGGATCCCATGCGCTCTAAATGGACGGGACCGACGGCCGTGATGGCTCCAATGGTAGGCTTCAGCCAGCGGCAGATCTCCTGAATCTCACCCTTGCCATAGGTGCCGATTTCGGCCACCAGTACTTCGGTGCCAGTGGTTAAGTGCTCATTCACTGTCCTGCACAGTCCTGCTGTATTGTTGTAGCTTGCCGGGCTCGCGACGACAGTACGCGCCCCCGAAGCGAGATGACGCACGTACTCTTTGGTCGTGGTCTTGCCGTAGGAACCGGTGATTGCCACAACTACTGGACGGACCGCGTGGAGCCGCTTACGGGCCTGGTTTACATAGCGCCGTGCAATCCGCTTCTCGATGGGACGTAAGATCAATAGCGACAGGTCTACTGAAGCAGGGATTGTGAGTGCTGCTAGCGCTAGTGGCGCGACGCTACCGGTAATTGTCGAAGTCAGCGCCGCAATAGTCACAATCAGCGCGCCTGCCACGGCTGCCACAGTTTTAAGTCGGCGAGTCCAGACCAAAGGTGCGGAACGCCCCCGCACGGTGAGACCTAACGGGCCGAAGACAAGAGCAAGTCCAGTGATGCACGCACCTAATGGGAACCAGATTGATAACACAACACCCAGAATTGCGATAACAACCATCAGCACGTTGAGTGGACGAGCCAGCCACCATCGCGTGGCAAAGCGCGATGTCGATCCTGGGAGATAATGCTCTCGTTGAGCGACCCTTATCCAGCGCAAGAACGAAAAAGAGCTACCAGCGCAGACGGTGGCGACAGCGATGAGAACCAAGGTAGCGTTCATCCGTGATAGGACTCTCTTACACGTTGAACTGCTGCACGAAGCTCCCCGGATACGGAGAGTGGAAGAAGGTGTCCGGCGGCGGGGACAACTATGAGCTCAGCCTGTGAGATCATCGCGACCGTGCGCCGCGCTACTTCTGCAGGCACCTCGTTATCTGCGGAGCCCCAGACCAGCTGCACTGGACAGCAGATGTTCTGAAGATCTTGTTCATAATTCTCGTTTACTACACGAACTAGCACGTGCCGCATAACGCCTTCGGTGGCACGATAGTCCTTGGACCCGTATTTATGTCGCAGTCGGTCAAGGATACTGCCGGGCAAGAGGTTCCTTTGGTTGAGTGCGCGGGCGATGCGGAGGGCTCGCGGGGGGACCGCGCGAGCCCCGTCAGTTCGAAGCAATGGAACACCGGCGAGAACAAGGCCGCCAATTGTGTTGGGAAATCGTGCAGCGAGGCGGACGGCGACTCTTCCTCCAAAGGAGTGACCGATCACGATGGGTGGAGTCCGAAATTGGTCCAAGACGGGAAGTAGGCATTGTGCGTATTCGACTGTACCCCATGCTTCAGGTGGCGGAGGTGACAAGCCGAAACCTGGTAAGTCGACAGCAAGAGCATCGAGATCAGCAAGCGTACTCGAAAAGTCTCGGCGGTCCCGACCCCAACCGTGAAGAGCGAGCACTGTTGGACAATCTGTCCCGAAGCGCTCCGCGAACAGCCGGCCTTCCGAGAACGTTTTGAGCATCACTTTACTCCGTCAGGGTGCCGCCTTGTTCCATTCATCGGCTAGTGGGTCCGTCGGCGTTGCGGTGGTGAGGATACCGCGGGCTCTTGTGCTGTTGCGGTGGGTAGGTTGATCGTTTTGTCATGATCGTTATGCCGCGATGCAGTATGCGTGCCAGGTCTTGATCGCGGGGACCGGTGCGGTGCAGATCGGTCAGGAGGACGTTGTGGCGATAGCGTGGCGGTGTGCGGTTGGCAAGCTGGAATGTGAACTCGGTGCGCTCCCGGTTGCCCCGGTTGCTGCCCTGGTTGGACGCGCGTGTGCCGGATGTGGTGTGCCTGCAGGAGACCAAGCTGCCCGCGGACGCGTTTAATGATCTGATTCGCCCCGCGCTGACCGAGCGTGGGTACGCCGTTGCGCACCACGGGGACGGCCGGTGGAACGGGGTGGCGATTGCCTCCCGGGTCGGCTTGGACGACGTCGTCCCTGGGTTGCTGGATGAGCCAGGTTATCCAGAGCCTGAAGCCCGTGCGATCTCCGCGACGTGCGCGGGGCTGCGGATCAGCTCGGTGTACGTGCCTAATGGCCGTACCCCCGACGACCCGCATTATCGCTACAAGCTTGACTGGCTGGCGGCGCTGCGGGCTACCGTGGCCGCCGGTGATCCTGCTGTGACCGTGGTCTGTGGCGATATGAACGTGGCGCCAAGCGACGAGGACGTGTACGACCCGGCCGTATATGCCACCTCCACCCACGTCACACCCCCGGAACGTGACGCGCTGCGCGCCCTCAGGCTGCACGACGTGGTGCGGGAGCGTTGGCCCGGCGAGCGGATCTTCACCTACTGGGACTACCGGGCCGGCATGTTCCACCAGGACCTCGGGATGCGAATCGACCTGGTGCTCGCTGGCGCAGAGGTCGCGCCGCGGGTGTGCGCGGCGTGGGTGGATCGCCAGGCCCGCAAGGGCACCGCCCCCAGCGATCACGCACCGGTGATCGTGGACCTGGACGAGGCCCCGGACGGTGACTGCGGCCCCGTCGTGCCACCCCCGTCAGCGCCGCGTCGAGGTGGGCGGCGCTGACGGAGGCGGGCCACCCCGTGGCGGAGTTGAACGGTGTAGCGGCCGACCTCGACCAGGTCACGGCTTTGGCTTTGCTCAACTACGGCCACTTCACCTCGATGCGAGTCGATGACCAGCGGGTCCGCGGTCTTTCCCTGCACCTGGAACGTTTAATGCGGGACTGCCGCCGGGTCTTCGATGCCGACCTGGACCCCGACTGGATCCGTCACCTTATCCGCCACGTGCTGGCCGACACCTCCCGATCGGTCGTGGTCCGGGTGACGGTGTTCGACCCCACCCTCGAGATCGGGCACCCGGGGGCGGACGCCGAGCCACACGTCCTGATCACAACCCGGCCAGCTCCGCCGACGCCGCTTCCCGCGTTGCGCCTTCAGTCGACCTGTTACCGCCGCGAGATGCCCGACGTCAAACATGTCGGTCTCTTCGGTTCGCTTCGACATCGGCGAATCGCCCAGCGCCACGGCTTCGATGATGTGCTGTTCACGGATGCCGAGGACACCATCTCGGAGGCGGCGACGTCGAACATCGGCTTCATCGACGGTGATCGGATCGTCTGGCCCCAGGCGGACTGCCTCGCTGGCGTGACTATGAGACTGATCAGCGAGTTTCACACCGGACGGGTCAGCACCGCACCGGTGGCACTGGGTCAGTTGGCCGGCGTGGACGCTGCCTTTGCCACCAACGCTGCAATTGGCATCCGCCCCATCCGCGCTATCGACGAGATCCAGTGGCTGGATGAGCATCCTGCCCTAGGCATCCTTTGCAAAGATTACGCTGCCATTCCTGCCGAGCTGTTGTAATCCAGCCGGCAGGGTGGCTGTCATCAGGGCTCGACGCGGATGAGTTCGGCGTGGACGCGCCTGAGCCGACCGCGCCACCAGGCCGCCTGTTTCTGGTCGATCAACTCGTGGGTGTCGAGGAGCACGGGATCGGGTGCGGGTGGGGTGAGTGGTACACGCAGGTAGCCGTTGACGGGTCGTAGCGAGTCGGCATCGGGCACGACGTCGCCGTGCAGGAGGGACAGCGTGCCCAGGCCACAGGCGAAGTTCAGCTCGGGCAGCGCGCCCGCCAATGCGAGTTGGGCGGCCAGGCCGACGCTGGTCTCCAGCGCGGAGGACACCACGCACGGCAGCCCTGCAGCCTCAGCCACCTGCAACGAGCGACGCACCCCGCCCAGCGGAGTGCACTTGATCACCGCGATATCGGCCGCGCCTGCGACCGCGACCTGCAGCGGGTCTTCGGCGCGGCGGATTGACTCATCGGCGGCGATGCGTACGTGGACTTTTCTGCGGACCGCTGCGAGCTCATCGATGGTGCGGCAGGGCTGCTCCACGTATTCCAATCCCCTGGCCGCCTGGTCGAGCTGAGGGATCACCGCGACGGCGGTGTCGGTGTCCCAGACTCCATTGGCGTCCACCCGGATCGCCCCTTGCGGGCCAAGGGCATCGCGGACCGCTTCGACACGGGCGAGGTCCTCACCGAGTGAGTCAGGGTGATCGGCGACCTTGACCTTCGCCGTGCGGCAACCCGAGCCGGACACGATCGCGTGGGCGCGTTGCGGGCCTACTGCCGGGACAGTGCAGTTGATCGGGACACGATCATGGACCGGTCCGGGCCACCCGACCGTGGCGGCCTCGACCGCAGTGGCCAGCCAACCCGCCGCCTCCCGGTCGTCGTACTCCCGGAACGGGCAGAACTCGCCCCACCCGGCAGGTCCTTCAATCAGCATCCCCTCCCGCACGGTGATTCCCCGGAACCGGGTTGTCATGGGAATGGCGTATACGCGGGCCCCATCAAAGTCGATGCCGTCGCTGATCATCTCGTGGTGTGCTCGTCGTCGTGGGCGCGGCGCAGAAAATCCGTGATCTCCTCGTCCAGCTCCGTCAGGCCAACCGAGCGCAGTGGCCGGATCTGCTGCTGGAGCGTCCGGATGCGGCTGACTGTTCGGCTGGAGCTGACCTGAGCGGCTGTCTTCAGCGCCTCGCGGGTCAGCGCTGCGGCGTGCTCGTGGTCGCCTTCGAGCAGGTAGGCAGCGGCGAGATCGGTCTGCACAAGGCAGCGGCTTCGCATCTGCCATGGTTCGTAGCTGTCCAGGGTGCGGGTCATCAGCCGGGTAGCGTGTGCTGATTCGCCGCTGTCCCGGAGCGCTCGTCCCAGGTCAGCGGCTAGATCGGCTTCGGTGTAGAAGCTCAGCCACGCCGGTTCCCCATCAGGGCGGAACCGTTCGTAGTGCCGCTCGGCCTCCAGCACGGCGGTCCGGGTCGCGCTGGCGTCCCGGCACAGCGCGTGTCCCCGCGCTTCCACGGCGCTTAGTTTCGCCGCAAGGGTCGGCGTTGCCTTCCCGGCGGTCATTGTCCCCGCTCGGGCCAGTGCTACCGCGTGGTGGGCGCAGCGTGTCCCGGTCGCGTTCAGGATTGTCAACTGGCCCATGCTGGCGAGCAGGTTCGCCGCGAACAGCCGGTTGCCCGCGTTCATCGCCAGGTTGAGCGCCTGAATGTAGTACCGCTGCGCCAGAGCGGGACGGCCCACGTCGGCGGCCGTCGAGGCCGCTAGCCGAGCAGCCTGTGCTACTGCTGTCAGCAGTGCCCGGCCGGCCGAATCCGAGTAGCTACCGTGTAGCAGCGTGGTCGCCGCCTGATGCAGCAATTGCACGGCACGGTCGCGTATCAGTCCCGAGCCGTAACGAAAGTCCATCCGCCGCAGATACGCAACGTTGCCGGTCAGGATTTCCACGTCGGCCATGCCGATACGTCTGCCGCCCGCATCCCGTGCTACCTCAGCCACTGGGGGGTGGTCAACGCGAACAACGCCGGCTCAGCGAAGGCCGCTGCTGTGAAGGCAGCTCCCAGGAGGACGCCTCGTCGCTTCAAGTCCTCTCCTGACAACTCGACGATCGCATACAGCGTGCTATCCAGTCCCCCCGCACAGTCCAGGATGTCATCCGCCGACGACCAGCACCGCCCACGGTCGTCCTGAGCTGGAGACCCACTGCGGCCTTGTCCTGAGAGCAGTGCGCTGGCATCGAGCGGAAGGAGTGCCGGGTGACCGTCGATCACCACGGGCAGCAGCAGGCCACGGTCTGACGGCATGTGATCGTAGGGCTCATCAGATCTCAGAGCCTGTTGGCAAATGGTCACGCTGCTTGTTGATCGGGCGCAGAGGCTATGGTGCGGGGGCTTCCCCATCGGGGATGGGGTGGTGCGCCGGAGGTTGCCCGGGCCAGTTTCCGGGTCATGA
>JALZHU010000467.1 GCA_030860695.1 Actinomycetota bacterium | reverse complement strand
CAACACCCTGGGCTTCACCGTCCGCTTCGACCCCATCCAGGCCGCCTAACCCACCCCGATCACCCACCACGCCAGCAGGTGCCAATCAGATCATGACCTGCGACTCACCTGTTGTTTTCGGGTCAGTCCGCCGAGCCGGTCGCGACGTCGGAGGCGCAGGGAAGACGGTGACGCGGGTTGGGGAAGCGGCCTGAGTGGTGCTGCTTGGTGCAATGCGCGGTGGGGGCGATGCTGGTTGAAGTGCGCTCCGTACTCGGTCAGCACAGTCTCGAGGTGGCGGCGGTTGACGATTAGCATCCGGTCCAGCAGCTCGCGGCGGACGGTGTCGATCCATCGTTCAGCGATCGCATTCGCCCGGGGCGTTCGTTGCAGGGGATAGCGATGAGTGCCTGGTGCTAGAGGAGTGTTCTGTTGGTCACATGCGGGGACGGGGCTGGAAGCGCACGCCGGGCGTGGTGGCCCAGGCGAACTGTTATGCCGCACGGTTCATCCGCAGTATCCGCACCGAGTGCACCGACCGGCTGCTGATCTACCACGAACAACACGCCCGCACCGTCCTCGACCAGTACATACGCCACTTCAATGAACACCGACCACACCAGAGCCTCAACCAACACCCCCCCAGCCACGATCCAAACACCGTGGTCTCCCTCGACGCCCCGATCCGACGTCAACAAGTCCTCGGCGGAGTAATCAACGAGTACCGGCGAGCAGCCTAGCCCGCCCAGAAAAATACCTGGTCAATGGCCTGCATCGAGTTTTGGCACGGTACAGGAACCGCACTAAAAGATCTTGACTCACATAGAAGCGTCATGTCTGAGAGCCGAACACACAGATCACCCAGGTCAAGAAGTGCACGCCGACTTCTGGAACCCCACACCCTGCCACTCAGACCGAAGGCGACACTCCCCGGTGATGAGGGCGATGCCTTGTGATGGGAAGATCGCGAACTGCTCGCGGAGCTGGCTTGGCTCAACACCGGTATGGCGTGACTAGCCATGTCGATCATGGATGACACGCTAGCGGTCGTTGCGACCCCAACAGGGCTGGTCAATCAAGGGAGAATCACGCCACCGTGCGAGGCCGCGTGTCGAAATAGTACGGCTGGAGCTGGCTGCACTGGCCAACGGAGAGTGCGATCGAGCCAGGCGCCAAGCGGAAGAGCCACTATGAGCAAGATCAGAACGCTGGTCGACGGCGTTAGCGAGGCCTGGAACAACACGATGCCCCGAGTTTCCGGCACAGTTCTCTGAAGATGCTGTGCTGCGGGTCATTGCAACGGGTGATGGGCTGCACGGCCGCGAACAGCTCCAGGCGGTCCCGTCAGTGCCGCCGGCGCACTCGACAGGGGAAGAAGCATGCGTGTGTCGACAAACGGCTCAAGACGTCGGGTACGGACCCTAATCTGTGCTGTGACCATTGCGCTCGTGGCGCTCGGGGTGGCGCCCTCGGCGGTTGTGGCGGCCGCGCCGGCCGGCTTGCGGTGCGATGAGATCCTGTTCTCGGTCGCACTGGCGCCCGGTCAGGAGGCGGACTTCACAGTGGTGGGCTGGCTGTGCTCGCGCGGACGGATCGTCAACAAGACCATCCAGGTCCTGCTCCATGGCGCGACCTACGATCACAACTACTGGGACTTTCCGTACCGGCCGGACCAATACTCGTATGTGCGGGCGGCGACCGTCGCCGGCTACGCCACGCTCAACATGGATCGCCTCGGCCACGGCCGCTCAAGCCGGGTTGCCGGTGACGTCCTCGACCTGAACGCCGGTGCTTTCGCCGTCCATCAGATCATCCAGGACCTCCGCTCGGGGGAGATCGTGTCGAACGGATTCGGGCGGATCCAGGCGGAGCGAATCCTGCTCGCCGGCGAGTCAATCGGCGGCAACATTGCCTGGCTCGAGGCAGGCACGTACCAGGACGTAGACGGCCTGCTGGTCGCCGGCTCGGCCCACGTGTTCTCGGTCGGCTTCGAGGACATCCGAAAGCACACGGTGCCGGTCGAGACCGACCCGCTGCTCGGCTGGCGCAGCTTTCCACCCGGCTACTTCACGACGCGGATCGGGACACGCGGGCTACTGTTCTATTACGAGCCGAACACCGACCCGACCGTCATCCTGGTCGACGAGATCCTCAAGCAGACGATCACACTGGGCGAGAACACGAGCGTTGGCCCCACGTTGCCGGTGTCGCGGCGGGTCAACGCGCCCACGCTCATCACCGTTGGCGACTTCGATGACCTGTTCTGCGACCCGCCGTCGTGTACCGCAACCGGGTCGCTCGACGGCGAGACAGCCAACTACGGCGCGGGCAGCTGCGCCGAACTGACCATCGTCTCCGACGCCGGCCATAACCTGAACCTGCACCGTAACGCGCCGGCCTATTTCGACCTGGTCCAAGAGTGGGCAGATCGCCGCGTCGGCCCCTCGACGCTCGTCGAGCCGCCTCCGCGGCCATGTCAGGAGTAGGCGTCCCGGCCGCCGCTTCCTCGGTCCCGGGCCTGTGGGTGCCCGAAAACCTCGGTTCCGTTCCGTCATGTGACCTGCTGATATTCTTTGATCAAGCCTCCGAGCAGGCGGATGCGTCGCACCTTGTACCGTGCCAAAACTCGATGTACGTGCGATGACCTGGGGTTTAACACACTGCACGTGAGCATGACATGATCGCGAGCCGTGCTGTTCCGACTGCTGTATCTGATCTCTGTCGCCGTGTTCGGCTG
>JALZHU010000233.1 GCA_030860695.1 Actinomycetota bacterium | reverse complement strand
GCCTACGGCCGTGCTCGGGCGGGCCCGGGCGGGCGGCCCGATGCTGCCAGGATGGATCATCCGTGGCAGCATTCTCCTCTTACTGTCCTTGGATCGTCCGGCGTCCTGGCCCTCATGAATACCGATTCCACCGCAGCTGAACCGGCCAGGAACTCACCGCGCAGCTCCAGGGCAATCCCCAAAATCTCATCTCGTCATCCAGCTCGCCAAATGGGCCCGTCTTGGCTTTTTCTTTCGCACCGATGCCGAGATGTGGGGTGGGCAACAGGGGTGTCAGCCGATCGAGATCGACGTCTGCGGGCAGCGACCTAATCTACGGGGAGCCAGGCAAGCATGGTGGGTGTGACGGCGGCCTGTGACGCCCACCGACGTTGTCGATGTTCTTACCGTGCGCGAGTAGGTGGAAACGGCGGGTGATCCAGCTCCGCGACCACGCAAGTAGGTTGTGGGTGGGCAGCGCGGCGGCGGCCCAGGTCAGGTCGGCCTCGGTGGCGCGCGAGTCGCCCGCGGTGATCCGCTGGGCGAGATAGGTGATTCGGTGTCTGGTTTTGGGTGACTGAGTCTGTAAGGATGATGACCGACCCACGGTATCCGGCATCTTGGGCATGCAGACAGGCAAAGGACAACCATGGCCGTCATGCGCTACCGGACGGAGGACGGGCTCGCTGACTACGGCTTCTCGATCGAATTCCAGCCGCACACCGGCTGGCGAGTGTATGTCGGTTTTACGCCGGTCTACCCGGACCGTGACGATCTGCGATTGCCTTATCAGTCTATTGACGACTATGGGCGGCCTTACGTGGAGTGGCCCTCAAAGCTCGATAGTCTGGGAGACGCGAGAACGGTTGCCGGGCTCTGGGCCGAAGTGATTCATCGTTACCAGCAGACCCGAGAACAAAGACAAGCCGACGCTGAGTTGATTCGCCGTTACCAGCAGACCCCAGAACAAAGTTCCCCCCCAGTTGAGCTAGACCGCCTCGACGATGGTGCGATTGTGCAGCAAATTCGCTTTGGCGACCACGATTTTGCCGTGCTAGACATCTCGCCAGAGGTAAGCACAGTCAACTGGACCGCCCGCGTTACCCCTGGGCGCTTTGTGTCTGAGATTAATCGGATTGCTGATCCGCCTGAGGCGGCCCCCGTATTGCTTCAAATGTCGACAGAATCACCGTCTATTGAAACCACGGTGTCGCCCCTCCGCGACTGGATCCGCGATGAGGCTTTTGATATGAACTGCCAGTTTGTTCGTATTGACTTGTCTCCTACGCGGAGCGTCGCCTGGCAGACCTTATCTGGCAACGGAGACGTTTTCACGGTAGTGGGGATGGGGGAAGAAACAGAGAGGGTCGCCGTTGGAGAGAGCAAGGTTTTCCTTCGAGAGTTGTTGGGCGCAACTGCAACGTCGCAGGTAAATAGTCTAACAGTAATCAGCTCGCTAGATCTTCCGCTAGCTCTTCAGGCCGGAGCAGATCGCAGTGGATCAACACTTGTCTCTTATCACGGTGGTCAACAAATGTACGTTGAAAGAATAGCATGAGTTGTAATGACAAGGCCAAAAACACGCCTAGTGGGTTGGTGATCGAGTGCTCCATCCGCTCCGCAGTGGGCGCTTGCAAGGTGCGCGCCAACGCGTCAGCCCAGCATATTGTTGATGTTCGGAACCGCAGCCTGATTCGGTATTCGATCGAGATTCACGGCGAATGTGAAACTGCCCACGTCCGCTATTCCTACGGAGGCGCTGCACACAGGACGTGGAATCGAACACTCCAAATAGGTCCGCGGCCTGGTTCTGGTGGTCCGCGGAAGCGCTCGGAAACCGAAGAACTTACTAGCCTTGGTCCAGGATTAAATGAGAGCATTCGGACGGATTTAACTTGGACTCCGATCGGCTGGTCCTATCCCGGCACTGAATCGCTCTACACCCAACTCGATACCCTGTGATATATCTAGGTAAACTTACTGCAGCCGCAGCTGATCCGGCACTCTCTAAGCTTGGCACCGCACTACCAATTGCTGTCGCTCTCGCGCTCCTCGTACTTTCACCCCTCCTCACTGCGAAAGTGAAACGTCTGCTCGCCGGACAAATCGCCATGGATTCAACGAGTTACGGTGTTACTCCATCCACTCCCCTCCCGCCTCATCTCACTCCAGCAAGCATTGGAGACTACGTAGAATACGCAGCGGACGTTATTCAGATTATTCCATTTACTCTTCTTCCTATTTCTGGGGCAATTTTCGCGATTTCCTCTGATATTCCTCAGACACTTGCATTTGCGATCCTAATTTTTACCGTTATTGTTGCCTGTGCCGTGCCAAAACTCATCACATGGCTTGGTGACCTGCGGCGCCGGTGACACAATGTGATCATGGCATGATCGCGGACCGTGCTGTTTCGACTGCTGTATCTGATCACGGTCAGGCTGTTCGGGTGGCTTGCGCTACTCGCGAGCAGGACAGCGGCCAAGAACGTCGAGATCCTCATCCTGCGCCACGAAGTTGGAATCCTGCGCCGTCAGGTGACTAAGCCTCGGCTGACCTGGCCAGACCGAACGATCTTGTCCGCGTTGACCCGGCTGCTCCCCCACCAATTGCGTCTACATCGGATCGTCACTCCAGCCACGTTGATGGCCTGGCACCGACGCCTGGTGGCCAGGAAATGGACCTACCCGAACCGGTCCGGCCGTCCACCCATCGGCGATGAGGTCCGTAACCTGGTGTTGCGCCTGGCACAGGAAAATCCGTCCTGGGGATACCGACGCCTCCAAGGAGAACTGGCTGGACTGGGACACCGCGTGGGCACGGGCACGATCCGTCGGATCCTGGCCGCCGCCCGGCTGGGTCCGGCACCACGGCGTCGCGACACCGGGTGGCGAACCTTCCTGCGCGCCCAGGCCACCGGGCTGCTGGCCACCGACTTTTTCACCCTCGACACCATCACGCTGCGCCGACTTTACGTCCTGTTCGTCATGGAAGTGCGCACCCGGCGAGTCCATCTCCTCGGGGTGACTACTCATCCGACCGCAGTCTGGACCACCCAGGCCGCCCGCAACCTCCTGATGGACCTCGGTGACCGGGTCAGCACCTTCCACTTTCTGGTCCGCGACCGGGACGCCAAGTTCACCGACAGCTTCGATGCCGTCTTCGCCTCCGAAGGCATCAACATCGTCAAGACTCCTCCCCGCACGCCCCGGGCGAACTGCTACGCGGAACGGTTCGTCGGCAGCGTCCGCGCCGAATGCACCGACCGGATGCTGATTTACCACGCACCACACGCCCACACTGTTCTTGATCAGTACATCCGCCATTTCAATCACCACCGGCCACACCAGAGCCTGGGCCAACATCCACCCACTCACGATCCCGCCACCGTCATCGCCTGCAACGCCCCGATCCAACGTCACCAAGTCCTCGCCGGACTGATCAATGAGTACCGGCGCATAGCCTGACCAGTAAGCAAACGCCTGGTCAAGGTTTCGCATCTAGTTTTGGCACGGCACAAGGCTATGGAGCTGGTTTGCCTCGTCTACAGCGTGGACTACCTACTCGTGCGGGGCACTACTCATCAAAATGCACCACCCGGTTAGCGAGACCGAGTAAGCGGTCATTCGCGGCGTCTCGATCGAGCGATCCACAATCTTCTACAGAGGCGTAGTCATAATATGTCACCGAGGTAGTTCAAGCAGGTGATGCCAAACCTGGTAACAACCCACGACAGGTTGTCCTTCTCGGAAGAAAGCCCTTCGGTAATCATGCCGTTGCGAAAAAGCGTAGCAATGATTGGCATAATGCCATCCGCTAGGTTCGGTAGATGCTCCTTCAATTGAGCGCAATGCCACTCGCCGTTCTCCGTCCTGATACGCGGTGACGTGACGGGCGGAACGTCGTGGACAAAGGTATGCAGGACGCGGACATGCGGCGGCTCCAGTTCAGCGAGGGCAGCAACAGTGAGGTTGCATAGATCCAGCCGCGCGTCATCATGGAGGCTTTCGACGAGGACCCTCGCCAGACCTCGAATTTTCTGCTTAGTTTTCGCGTCATATGCAGCCTGCAATGCCGACGTAACGAGAAAGAGCCGTTCGTCCCCTTCCTGCGCCCAGGCAGCGAACTCATTAACCGAAACCCCGCACAGATCTGTCACCATATTTATCAGAAGTTCCATATTGCGACGGCTCTGCCGCTCACGAAGAACTACCAGCTCGACGATCGGAACCGATGCGGCACCGACAAGAGCGCCAAGCGGACCCCCAGCGACCAAACCGATACCTGCACCGACGAGTTGGACACCGGCCTTCTTCGCGGTCTCAGCCACCCGTCGCTGAACGGTCACCCCTACATGGTGACACTTCGGAGGACATGACGGGATCAACTTGCGAATGCGAATGCACCTGCTGCACCTCGCGTGCTCTGGTCGAAGCCGGCCTACATCCGACCACCGACGGTGACGGGATCGCGGCCTGCTCCGGGGACACGCTGCTGCAGGCGCTGGTGGCCTGCGCCGGTGTGACCTGCGGACCGTGGCCACCGCGCTAGAGATCCCATCTCACGTGGCACCGTGCACGCCGAGGAAGTAGCCGGTCCTGATCACGGTCTGCGGTTCGCGCAATGACACAGTTGTCACGATAAAGCCGCAGGTCAAACACCATGGTGGACCTAACGTGTCAGCATAAGAACCAAACCCTGCTGGTCGAAGGCCCTGAGATCACGGTCCGTCCTGTCGGTACCCGTCGGGTGACGAGTGGCCCTCGATGAACTTCACTACGATCATCACTGGGTTGACGCCGTGCAAGCTATGGAGCTGATCTGCAACGTCTACGGCGCGGACTACCTCCCGTGTCGAGCGTCACTCATTGAAGATCAAGGGCTACGACCACGCTGCCCACGGCCTGACACCAAGCGCCGATACTGGACTTGCATGAAACTGATCACCCGAACCCACAGGTACACGATCCACAGTTCAGGCTCACAGGTCGCACCCATCGCGGCATGTGAGGACATTGCACCCGGCGACTAGACCTGCATGACTATGCGGTGGCTTGCGGCCGCTGGGAGCACCCTGATCTAGCCGCTTCCTATCGTGAGGCTCCGCCAGAATGACCCTCAGCGCCAGCCCACCGATGCCCACGGCTGTCCCAGTAGAGGATCCTTATCCGTACAGGCCCCGTGCCTGGATGTTCATCTGCCATCTGTGCGGGTTTAGTGGGATCTGCAAGTGGGAAGCGAACGAGGGTCTCTGGGTTTGCTTGTCTGGTGGGCGTCTTTGGTTATGGGCAGGAGTTGATGGCGACGCCGGGTGTGGTGGTGTGGATGGTGACGGTGGTGGCTGAGATTTCGGCGGCGGGCTTGCCGCCAATGCGAATGCAGAGCGGGATGGGGTTCGTTGGGCTAGGGGAAATGTACCAGGTGATGCCGGTGGCGGCGGCGAGTAGGGCGACGGCGGCCAGGGTAGCGATGGCGGCCTGCTGCAGGTAGTTGCCGGCGGCGTTGGCGGCGGCAGTCCGGGCGGTGGTCAGTCGTTCGGCCAGCCCGGTGAGTGGTTGGGGGGGAGCTGGTTGAGCCGACCGGGGTCGCCGTAGGCGGCTTGGTAAGCGCGGTAGGTGGCAAATACCAGTGCTGCTAGGGCTAGGCCGAGCAGGATCCCGGCGCTCACCCGCACGGGGGTGGTTGTGGCTTGGATGTTTTGCGGTGCCTTGCCGACCAGGACAGCCGCAAGCAGGCCGGTCAGGGCGGTGAGCCCGCCGGTCCATTTCTCGGCCCGGGCGCGGACCAGCTCCAGCCGCTGGGATTCGTTGCGTTGGAGTTGCTCGGCGGCGTCGAGGTCGGCCCGGGAGGGGTTTCCTGCGGCGAGGGGTTTCATTCGGTGCTGGCCCGGGGTTCGATGAGGGACCAGCGGCGCCCGCAGCCGCCGGCGCTGAGCTGGCCGTGGTCGCTGCCGCAGCGACACCGCACCGGCATCTCAACAGTGTCGCTTCGGGCCGGTGGGATGCTGCGGTCTTTGAGACGGCCCAGTCCCTCGATGGGCAGGAAAACATCGGTGAGGTGGTCTTGGGTGTCTGCCCGGCAGGCCGGACACGGGCCCTTGGCGTAGTAGTGCACGATCCCGCCGTCGATGTGATACCACCATTGCCACCGATCGAGGTCGATCATGCCGCCCGCGACGATCTCGTCCTGGTAGGGCAGCGCTGAATCATGCCCCGGCGGTGGGGGCGCGGGCGGTTGAGTGGTCATCCTGGGGGCAGCGTACGCGCCGGGCTGCGGCTTAGGGTGCTGGTTGTGGTGAGCCGGCGGCTGGCTTTGGTGATCGGGTCACAGTGTCCAGCGCTGGGAACTTTGTCGTTTTTGCCGGCTGGTGCCGGGCCGGTGGAGTTGGGCGGACTGCCGGAACCCCAACGATTGCTGGTGCGGTTGCGGGATTTGCTGGTGGATGGGCCAGGGCAGTGCGCCCCGGTGCTGGTGCCCGACCAGTCGGGTCCTGGGCTGCTGCTGAATCCGGCTAAGGCTAGCGCGGATGCGGCGCTAATAGAGGCGATCAGGCAGGCACATAAGCAGCAGGCGGTGCTGATGGTGTACTTCCTGGGGCATGGCCGAGGATTGCAGGCCGACCCAGCCGCGCCGGCCCGGCATCTGCTGCATCTGTGGGACACCCGGCGTAAACCAGTCGACACTGAGCCGGAAAGCAACGGTTGGGATCCTTACGAGCTCGTTGTGCGGCGCCGCCGATACGCCCGCAAGATGGTCGGGTTTGTGTTGCTGGTGGATGCCTGCTGGGCGGCCTGGGCCAAACAGCAAGTCGATGCCTGGAGTGGGGTGCGTGGCGGGTTGCTGTCAGCTTGGCTGGGCTCTTCGGGTGATCAGCAGGCCTGGGATGCATGCTTTACCCGCACCCTGATCAAGTTGCTCGAGCACGGAGTCAGCGCGGGTGACCATCCCCGCGGCGCCCCTCTTCCAGAGCTGCTGGCTGCCGACATTCAGCCGTTGGTGGGCCGGGCCTGTCCCAGCCAGACGCCGCGGTTAGGAGGCTATGAAAGCCATAACCCGGTGCTGTGGGTCGCCCGCAACCGACGGGCTAGTGAGTTGGCTGCCGAGTTAGGTATTGATGGGGTTACCGAGACGCTGCTGTTGCGGCTGACTAGCAACTATGTCAGCTTCGCGGTCCAACCAGTGGTCGAGGCAGCCCAGGCCGGCCGAGTGGTGGTGGTTATCGGTGGCCCCGGCATGGGTAAGTCCACGCTGGCGGCGGCGCTGCGCCACCCGCCCCGCGACGACGTGCCGTTGGCGGTGGTGCAGGCAGTCGCGTTCGCCGCTGCGGCCTCGTCAGTTCCTGAGCTGGCTCGGGTGTTGCGCGGCCAACTTGAGCGGCTGCCGCACTTCCCCGTCGCGGCCCGCCGGTATCAGACCGCGAATACGGCCCGCTGGGACAGTCTGGACATCTGGCAGCGTGAGATCACCGGCCCGCTCAGCGTGTACCCGCAGCCCGTGCGGCTGCTCCTCGACGGGCTCGACCAGCTCGACGGGCGCCCTGAACAACCCACCGTCGCCCGCGCGCTCACCGACCTGATCACCGACCCTAGGTTGGGTCACGTATCTTTACTGCTAACCAGCCGCACCAAGCCGGACCTACCCGGGATCGACACGGTCGTGGCGATGCCCGGGCTCAACGAGGACACCGCGCGCCGCTACCTCGCCACTCGCCACCTCACCGGTGACCTCCCCCATCGGCTGGTCAAACTGGCGGCGGGCAGCTGGCTAGTCCTCACCCTGGCCGCCGACCTCGCAAGCCGCATAGGCACCGTCGCCGCGGACAACATCACCGACCTATACACCGACCTACTCGCCCGAGTCCGCGACCGCCACGGCCAGCACACCGGACCAGTTCTTGCCGTGCTCGCCGCCGCCGGCCCCGGGCCGGTGCTGCCCTTCGACCTGCTCACCGACGCCATCGGCCGACTTGCCCCGCCCCTGTCGCGAGCCCAGCTGCACGCGCTGCTGGGTGACCCCGATCTCTACCCACTGTTTGACCGCACCCGACCCGGCCGTACCAACGAACACCTGGGCCTGTTTCACCAAACCCTCATCAACCACATCCTCGCCCACGCCGATGCCCGGCAGATCCACCAGGCGATTGTCGACAGCCTCGACCAGCTCGCACCCGCCGAACGACACAACCCCAAGACCTACCGCACCGACCCGCTGCTGGCCTACGCGTTTGCTGCCGGTCCACGCCACCGCTGGCAAGCCGGCCGCCCCGAACTCCTCGTCAACGACCTCGCCAAACGTGAAGACCCAATCCCCCGGATCAACCTCACCCGCTGGGCCGGTTGGGCAACTCCCATCCACGACAGCCTCGGCCCCGACCACCCCGACACGCTAAGCACCCGCCACCAAATTGCCTACTGGACCGGGAAGGCCGGGGACCCAACCGAGGCGCTGCGACTGTTCCGCGAGCTGCTCCCCGACCGGCAGCGAGTGCTCGGCCCCGACCACCCCGCCACGCTGACCACCCGCCACAACATCGCATTCTTAACGGGGGAGGTCGGGGACCCGGCCGGGGCGCTGCGGCTGTGCCGCGAGCTGCTACCCAACGTCGAGCGGGTGCTCGGCCCCGACCACCCCACCACGCTGAACACCCGCGACAACATCGCCGGCTGGATCGGGAAGGCCGGGGACCCAACCGAGGCGCTGCGACTGTTCCGCGAGCTGCTCCCCGACCGGCAGCGAGTGCTCGGCCCCGACC
>JALZHU010000232.1 GCA_030860695.1 Actinomycetota bacterium | reverse complement strand
AGGTTCACCAGCTGACAGAAGATCAGATACAGCAGGCGCAAGGACACGGCTCACGATCATGCCCTGCTGACCGGCCACACCAATTAGCCAGGTCAGCGACGCAGGCCGACTTCTGGAACCCCACAGGGGTCGGGGTCCAGCTCGTTCAGCGCGTCAGGTGCTCCAGCTGGACCCCGACCCTCAGGCCTACTCCGAGATAAGCTCGTCGACGCGACGGGATGCCTGCTCTCCACCCTTCCGTCCTGCGGCGGGCTAACATCCCCGTGTACCATTAGCGTGTCATTAAGTTAAGGGCGGTCAACCACGGTCAATAGTGGATACTTCTGACCCGGCCTGATCGCAGATCGAGGGGCCTTGAGTGCGCAGTGAATGCAGCCTTCTAAATTGGCCATGCTCGTTTCGATTCGGCCGTCTGCTACTCCTATTTAGACTGAAACGTCACTTTCTCTCGATCAGGAGAGTCGCCGTCGCAAGTTTTCATATGTATCGGTCATTCATTTTCGTTGCAGATGGCACCGTGTGTTGTGGTCCGCGAGTCGTTCGAAAGTCGAGCTATATCATTCGAGTCCAACCAAGTGAATGACTTCTTTGGTCATGCTAAATTCGTCCGGTGGGACGCCGTGTGGTGAGTTCAGCCACCCACCACGGTCACGGGGCTTAGCGCGCAGGTCGCCGTCCATGAGCAGTCCAACATAGCAGCCGTAGTCGATGGCAAACCCGTCATACAGTGTGCCAGGGTTTTTGCGGTCTGCGATGCCACGTCGTAATACGTGCAGCAAGCGCGCGTCGTAGAGTTTGTCGATCGTCTCATGTCGTGAGATCGATTGGTCAAGCAAGAAAGTCCGTGAGTGGCGTCGACCTACCACCTCGTCGATCAGTAACCGCAACGTCTGGCGGGCCGGTTCATCGGCGCTGATCGCGGTTTGCTTGTCGCGCAGGTACCAGTCCCGTGCTGCCCGCCGCACGTCGGGCAGGCCGATCGGCTCATCGTGAGCGTGCTGTGCGGCCAGCGCCGCGATATTGATTGCGTCCCGGGGCACGCCTTCAGCGGCTCGCACGAGCTCAGCGAAGCTGTTGCGGCGGAAGGTGGCCTCGATGAAGCTGTCCGGGTCCGGTGGCGGCTGGGCGATCATTGTGGACAACTGTGCGCTGGCGTGGTTGTAAAACAGCTGGCTGAAGAATTCTTGGGCGCGGCTGCGGGCATTGTCGAAGGTCAGCACGTCATCAAGGCTGACCGCAGAGGCGGCGTCGGCGCCCACCTCGATGCCGACGTAGTCCCCACTGGCAGAAGGCTGGCTAAACCGGGAGCGACGCTCGATCGAGGCGATCTTGACCGTGATCCCTGTGACGGGTAAGACGCTGCGGCGCAGCAAGTCGGCCAGCAGAGGCTGCAGGTCAATGGGGATGCTGCTCCATTCGTCTAGCAATAACCATAACCGGGCGGGGCGCATCGCGTTGGCAATGTCTTTGAGCGCTCTGCTCAGCGGGCCGAACACCACGTGATGTCGCTCGATGCCGGTGCGTCGCAACCGGCTTTCGGCTGTGGCCGCCTTGCGGTGCGTTCCCGACACCTTAGCGCTCGGTGATACGGTTAACTCCAGCCCAAGTGAGGACTCGGCCAAGTCACCAAATTTCGTCTCCTTTTCTACTTCGCCGACGACTTTCACTGCGGTCGCCGCTTCCGCTAATGCATCCAGCGCAAGCAGGAGGGCGTTTTGGTCGTCGATTTCGGATCCGAAAGCTACGGTCAGTAGTTGGTCATGGATGGTTTCGATTGTGTCGATCAAAAGGTGTGTGCCGCGCAGGGCCAGGCTCAGCTCGCTGTCAGTGTATGTACCCTCGGCTGAACCAATGGTGCGTAAATCCACGTACACCGGCACGTCACCGGTGTTTTCGATCAGATTGCTCAAGTACAGAAGGGCGTGAGTCTTCCCAGCTCCCCGGCGCCCATAAAAGATCTGATGGTCTGTCGAGTGCAGCATGGCGGAAAATGATCCGGCGGCGACAAATGTCATCGCGAGGGTGGAACGGTCCGCACTTTCTGCACGTCGCGGAATCCGCATCAAAGCCTGATTGAGATGTTTCTGTCGAGAAGGTTGCCGCCTGGTTGAGCTCGAGGCTTTTGGCCCATCCATCGCCGGTGCGGCCTCCTGATGCTTCACCATCGCCAGCTCCCCTCCAAGCGCTGGATCCAACCCGAATGACAACACGAGTGATAAGTGCACGCGATAAGTACCTCACGCCCGCGCCTCGATCGTGTCAACCCCGTTGACAGCGTGGGCACTGTAGGGGTCGGCCGGGCCCCCACGGGAGAAGGCCCGGCCAGCGGGGGCACGTAGCTGTCAGACAGGAGAGATTCAGGGCCGCCGACAGCTAGAGGTTGTAGGTCGCTGACGAAATACGGACTCGTGCTGTCAGCAGGTGTGGCCTTGGACACCTTCGCTGGGCAGCTAGTACAAGCGTCAAGTCCACAGAGAACGCGCCCTCGATCACCAATCAGCCGGTCAGAATCCCCTGGTCAGGCCGCCATCCTTCTGCATGTTGCCCCGCCGGAGGCACTCAATGATCAAGCATTTATGCAAGTCAGGCCAGGTCCCTACGGAGACGTAAGTGTGCGCGTGAGTAGGTGCGCGACGGGTGTCGGCCGTGCTCACCGCGCGGTCCCCATACAGCCACAGCAGTGCCGCTCAACAGCGAACTCGCTCACCGATGATTCCGCGCCGTACTCAACACTCGCTCATCGGCATGAGCGGACGCTTGTCGCAGCCTAGTGCGCAATACATCGAGCTGCGGGCCAAGCCTGACCCACGTTAGTAGGGCAGACGCAACTGCCTCCGCCGCGCAGGAACCACCGGCCGTGGTCAAGCCAGCGGCTGCTGCGCACGGCGAGCTGGGACGCTGACGAGGTCCGCGACGAGGTCTGCTCGGTGGTGGTCGAGCGTCTGGCCCACCCTGACGTGGATGAGACCGGCTTCCTCAAGAAAGGGACACTCAGCCGGGTCCAGCGTCAATACATCGGCACCGCCGGGCGGGTGGACAACGCCCAAGTCGGGGTGTTTTTGTTCTACGCCTCCCTGCACAGGCGGGCGTTGATCGACCGCCGGCTGTGCCTGCCGCGGAGTTCCTGGTGTGCCGATCGTGACCGGTGTGATGCGGCCGGGGTCTCCGCCGGCGTGGGGCTCGCGACCAAACCCACGCTGGCCGCCGAGATGGTCTACGCCGTGCTCGACCGGCCGTTCCGGCCCCGTGGGCGACCGCCGATGAGGTGTACGGCGCTAAACCCGCGTTCTGGGCGGGGCTGCGCGCCCGCGGGGTCGGCTACGTGCTGGCAGTGGCCGGTGGCCAGCATGTGACGACCAACGCCGGCCGGGTCCGGGTCGACGTGTGGGGCACCAGGTTGCCCCGCAAGAGTGGGCAGCGCCGGCGACGGCTCGAAAGGCCCCCGCGACTACGACTGGGCCTGGGTCGAGATCAATCCCGGCCAGTCCTGGGACGACGACGATCGGTGGATGCTGATCCGCCGCCACCGGCGCACCGGACAGCTGGCCTACTACCTGTGCTGGCATCCACCCCGGTGTCGCTGCTTCGCCTGATCCGCATCGGCGGCGCCAGATGGGCGATCGAGGAGTATTTTCAAGCCGCGAAGGCCACGTCGGCCTCGACCACTACCAGGTCCGCAGCTGGATCGGCTGGCACCACCACACCGTGCTAGCCATGCTCGCCCTAACCATCCTGGTCGCCGACGCGCATCACGCCACGCCCTCACCACGCGACCGACGGCTGCGAACTACTCAAACTGACCACCAACGGAAATCTGCCACCTGATGAACGTCCTAATCATCAGACCCACCAAAGTCTGATCCACAACCTGAGCTGATCCCACTGGGGACGAACCCACCAAGCCCTCGCCCGCTACCTTCACTACCGACAGCGCTCCGCGGGATAGATCACAAAGTGCGACTGTCGTATTAGAGCCATAGTGTGGCAAAGTTGCAGGTCAGCGGCTTGTACCGAGTGCGAGTAAGCGGTAAGTACCTCCACCCATGAATGCCCGGGCTGATGGCCTGGGCATTCATGCTCTTCCGGTGTGCGAGTCCCTTCTCTTTGCCGCTACGGAACAGTCGTGATCCGCATCACGCTCACGCCGCACGAAGTGGATGACGTCCGATTGTTCCAGGGAACGTCGTCCTGGCTGGCCGTTGGCTCAGCGCAAGTGCTGGTGATAACCGCTCAGTCTGAGTTCACGATGCGCGCGGTCGGTTCGTATGAGCATCTGGCATGGGAACAGAACATCCACGATCAATTTCTGTTGGCCGGGGTCTGCACGGTCGACCCTGGTCCCGTAGCGATCGAGATTGTCTTGACCATCGGATCCGGCAGAAACTGGGTGTAGCTCTGGAAGCCAATGGCTGTGACGGGCAGGCGTCGCTTGGCGCTGCTGTGCGCATCGCTGGAGTTGGTGATGGGATGGAACTATCGCTGTCCGGGGAACCTGCTGGTTCTCCTGCACCGAGGTGTTGAGCGCGGAAGGGCTGTTAGGCGAGTGTCGGAGGCAACGCGGTGGCATCCGCGTCAGTTACCATGGCAGCCGCGGTGGGCGACCGGTAGCCGCGTCAGAAACATTTCTCGCGCTGCCTTCACCGGTGCGACGGGGGCGGTGACCGCGGTGGCCTGTGTCCATCTTGACGGCCGCGCAGTGGGTGTCACCGGTGGTGTCGATGGCACGGTGCGGGTTTGGGACCTGGCCACCAGTACTTTGGTCGGCGAGCCGCTCAAAGGACATAACGACTCGGTGACTGCGGTGGCTTGCACCCATTTGAGCAGCCGCCCGGTCGCCGTCACCAGCGGTGTTGATGGCACGGTGCGAGTTTGGGACCTCACCCGCCATACCTCGATCGGTGACTTCCTCACCGGTCACATCGACTCGGTGACCGCGGTGGCCTGCGCCCAGCTCGAGGGCCGTCCGATCGCCGTCACCAGCGGTCAGGACCGCACGGTGCGGATTTGGGACTTCACCACCGGTACCCCAATCAGCGACCCCCTTGTCGGCCACACTGACTCGGTGACCGCGGTGGCCTGCACGCAGCTCGACGGGCGTCCGATCGCCGTCACCAGCGGCCGGGACCACATGGTTCAGGTATGGGATCTTGCCGGCAGCGGCCTCATTAACTTGCTTCCTGGCCACACCGGCCCGGTGACCGCGGTGGCCTGCACGCAGCTCGACGGGCGTCCGATCGCCGTCACCAGCGGTGAAGATCTCACAGTGCGGGTCTGGGATCTCACCATCGGCGCTGTGATCAATCTGCTTTCCTGTCATACCGTCTCGGTAACAGCGCTGGCTTGCACCCATCTTTATGGCCGGCCAATCGTGGTCACCAGTAGCCGGGACCACACAGTGCGGGTCTGGGACTTGGCGGCCGGGACTGCCCTCGGCGAGCCGCTTACCGGTCACACCGGCTTCATCGAGGCGGTGGCCTGCACCCACCTGGGTGGTCGTGCGATTGCTGTCACCAGCGGTCGGGCACACACGCTTTGGATCTGGGATTTGGCCACCGGCGCCGCCCTCGGTAAGCGACTCACTGGCCATACCGGTTTCGTTGAGGCGGTGGCCTGCACCCACCTGGACGGTCGCCCGATGGTGCTCACCAGTAGCCGGGACCACACCGTGCGAATCTGGGATCTCCTGGCGGGGACCCCCGCGGGGCTGCTGACGGGTCATACCGGCCCGGTCGCCGCGGTGGCCTGCGTGCAGCTCGATGGTCGCCCCATCGCCGTCACCGGAAGCTGGGATCACAGGGTGAGGATCTGGGACCTCACTAGCCGTACCCCTATGGGCGATCCCCTCATTGGACACACTGGCACCGTGACCGCGGTGGCCTGTACCTATCTGGACGGTCGTCCGATCGCCGTCACCAGCAGCCGGGACCACACCGTGCGGATCTGGGACCTGACTACTGGCACCTCGATCGGCGACCCCCTCACCGGCCACACCGACCTGGTGGCGGCGGTGGCCTGCGCCTATCTGGACGGTCGTCCGATCGCCGTCACCAGCAGCCGGGACCACACTGTGCGGGTCTGGGACCTCGCCAGCGGCACGCCCATTGGCCTGTTCCCTGGCCACACCGGACCGGTCACCGCGGTGGCCTGCGCGCAGCTTGATGGCCGCCCCCTTGCCATTACTGGGAGCTGGGATCACACGGTGCGGATTTGGGACCTCGCCAGTGGCATCCCCGTCGGCTTACTCACTGGTCACACGGCCCCGGTCACCGCGGTGGCCTGCGCGCAGCTCGATGACCGCCCCATCGCCGTCACTAGCGGCCGGGACTACACGGTGCGCATCTGGGATCTCCGGACGAGACTTCCCATCGATCGGATCGACCTGCCCAGCGACGTCCAAGCCGTCGCTGGGACTCCAGCGGGCGGCATCGTGGCCGCCTTCGGTTGGGACATCGTCGTTCTCGAACGCTCACCGAACTCATGACATGATGCGGACCGTTAACTCGCCGAGGCGGCCAGCTCGGCCATCGGAAGGAAAGCCTCTATCGTAATGCCAGCTGGGCTGCGATGACCGCTGGGCCCGGTTCCGGGGAAGCTCATCCTGGCGAATACCGGCACCGGGACCAAATACCCTGGCATAGTGCCGTGGACGTGCCGATATGGTGCCAAAGACGGCCCCATCTTGAATGACTGAAGTGTTCACCTCGATACGTTCTCCGGTACGCCTTGCTCAATCTCGGAGCACACAGGACTGGTGAGAGCCGCGGTAGGGCAAAGCCCGAGCCCAGCAGCTTGCGCCGAGTGCGAGTAAGTGGCAAGTACCTCCACAGATAACGCGCGTCCGGGTCTCTGACCTGGGCATTTAGACTTTCTCCGGTGTGCGACTCCCTTCTCTCGCCCCTGGGAAGAGTCGCGATCCGCATCCGGCTCGCTCCGGGAGTGGATGACGTCTGACCATGCTTATGAGCGGACGTGGTGTCTCTGCTGGTCATCCTCGGCACCGACAAAGGGCGATTGGCTGCCAGTGCAGGATCGCTGGCCACAAATACCCATCGAAGGTCATCCCACCGCTGGTGATGAGGGTGCCGGAGCGGATGATGGTGATGGTTACGACTCTTCCCGGGTTTCAGTGGCCGGGCGGCGTCGCCGCTGGCGGTCGAGCGTCCAGCCGGGAGTGCCGGAACAGTGCCAGCGCATCGACCCGGTCACCGCGGACCTCGGCGCCGACCAGTTCCGCGACGCGCAGGCAGAGAGTCACGCCGCTGTGGGTGACGGCGAAATGGAAGTTCTCGACGGTGGTGCTTCGCCCGAGCACGGGGAGCCCGTCGATCGGGATCACTCGCACGCCGATCCGGCTCGCCTCGACCTTGATGCCACGAAGACCCGGGTAAAGCTCCTCGGCCAGGCGGAGCATTGCCTCCGCCGCACCGGGTTCGGCGATCCGGGAGACGTCGTCGTGCGTCGGCACAGCGGCGTCGGCGGTCGTGTTGTGTAGGAGCAGCCGCCCTCCGCCGTCGGGCCGCAGGTGGATCCGCGGTGCGTGGATCACCCGCCCTACCGCAACCGCTGTGGGCGCGGTATAAGCCAGCAGCCCCATAGTGTTGCGCATCGGCAGGTCCACGCCCGCGAGCGCTGCGACCTTGCTTGCGCCTGGACCGGCACAGTTGACCACCGCATCGGCGCGTACCGTCTCGCCATCGGAGGTACGCACACCGTCGATGCGCTCATCACTCATCGACATCCCCACGGCGGCAGAATGTGGCCTCACCTCTGCGCCTGAGGCACGGGCCATCGAGAGCAGCGCGGCCATGAGCCGGGCGGGATCGACCCAGCCCTCGTCGGGAAAGTATGCGACCCGGCTTCCGATCATGTCGGCCGCCATGTCGGGCTCCAGCGAACGGACTTGCTCCGGATCGAGCCAGCGCGCCTGGTAGCCCCACTCCAGCAGCCGAGTGACCTTCCTCTGCTGCTCCTGTTGAGCCTCGGCGCCCACCTTCCACTCCAGGTTTCCGCTCTCGTGGTACCAGTCGCAGGACGCCACGCTCGATGCGAGACGCCGGTGAGCCTGCATGCCCTCGACGTTGAGATCGAAGTAGCTCCGTGGCTGTTTGCCGCCTGCGTTGATCCAGGCGAAGGTGGCTCCCGAGGTCCCCGCTGCGACCTGACCCGACTCCAGCACGGTGACGGCGCAGCCCGCCTGAGCGAGATCGGCGGCTACTGCGGCGCCGATCACGCCTGCCCCCACAACGACCACCTTCAGCGACATGGCGATCAATTGCCCTTCTTCGAAGTGCCGGACGAGGTGCATAGGGACAACCTTCAGTTCCCGAGTGTGATACACGCCGAGCCCGGCGCGAGGTCAGTCACGTGGTCGCCGGCGGCGACAGGAAGACCTCGAACAGGAGCCCCGAGGCCCTGGGGTCTCCGGAATGTTTCCGTCCAGCACCGGATGGGCCTGTGGCGTGCCGCTGACCGGGGCGAGGCTACTGGCGGTGATCCACCTCGGTCAGCCGGATGGTGAGGTTGTGCACCGGCGTGGTGAGGTTGGGCGGGTAGGTACCCTGTCGGGTGCCAGAACTAGGCCACCAGTGTTGACCTGGTCTTTTAGGCGGCTGGTTCGTATTCGTTGATCAAGCCATCGAGAACGGATCGACGCCCGATCCGTTCCGTTGAGATGTCGGTGACTGGGTGGTCGGGCCGGGGCGGGTGAAGCGCGCGGTGCGGGCGTCGTCGGTTGTCCTGCCGCGCGTACTCGGTCAGGAC
>JALZHU010000231.1 GCA_030860695.1 Actinomycetota bacterium | reverse complement strand
AGCCGGCACTGTCAAGTTAACCTTGATCATGATCTACTTTGCTAAAGCAATCACAAAATAAGCAACCGTTCGGCGAGCACGACCGCCACATCTTGTGTTTGTGCTAGCAAAGTAGATCATGATCAAGGTTAACTTGACAGTGCCGTCGAGCGGCTCATCGTGGCCCGCCTGCAACGCCCCGACGCCACCAGCCTGTTCACCGCCCCGGCCGACACGGACCTGGACACCACCGCGCTGCACACCGAAGCCGCCGCCCTCGGCCAGCGCCTGACCGAGCTCTCGGCCGCCTTCGCCGAGGGCGTGATCACCGTGGCTCAGTTGCGCACCGGTACCGGCAAACTCCGCGCCCGGCTATCCGAAATTGAAGACACGCTAACCGCCGCCACGAAGGTCAACCCCCTGATCAGACTCGCCGGGCAACCCAACATCGCCCAAATCTGGTATGGCACCACCCCGGACCGCTCCGACGGGCTCGACCTCGGTCGGCGCCGCGCCGTGCTCGCCACCCTGCTCACCGTCACCGTGCTACCCACCAGCAAGGGCAGACGCCCCAACGGCAGCTATTTCGACCCCACCGGCATCCACATCGAATGGAAAACACACTGACCGCTCCGGGCGCGCAACCCTCACATACCTCGCAGCCCACGGACTGGATGGTGGTGTTACTGGACGGCGCCTCTTCGGGCCGCGATCGCATCGGTGTACGCCTGGGTGGTGAGGTCGCTGTCATCGATCCCTAACTCGCGCAGCACGGAGCGCACGAGGTCTAATGCGGTGTCCACGTCGTCTGGATCGGCGATTGTCTCCAGCTCGATGAACGTCTGCCCCGCCAACTCTGGGACCGTGACCACGGTGGCGAGCAGGTCACGGCCTTGTGCGATGAATCGGTAGTTCACGCAGTGCTTTTCGAACGCGATGATTTGTTCGACGCCGAGGGCGGTGAGCACGGTTGTCAGCACGTCGGCATCACCGATAGCCGTTTCATGCTCTGGTTTCGATCCGCTGGCTTGGTCCACGGCGGGTTCTTTGAAGGTGAGCAACGCGCGCGTCTGGGTCGGGCCGAGTTCGTCGGTGATGGTTCGCACCCGCAACTCGGTGCCCTGGCGGGTCCAGTCACGATCGGGGTAGTCGAAATAACGATCGGTGTAGGTCGAGTGTTCGCCCACCGCCCGCTGCGATAGTGCCGCGTGGATGCGCTCTGGGTTGCGCGCGATCGCCTTCAGCTCGGCCTCAACCGCCACCATCTCCTCCGACCACCTGTCGTGCTGTCTTGCATAGCTCCTCGGCGAACCTACGGAACCCTCGGTGTAACGCGCCATGGGGTGAGCCGGTGAGCCGGTACATCGGCGAGGTGTGTCCCTCCTGGGTCGCACCGAAGGCGGACACAAACATCGTGCTGTCCAGGGAGATCACTCGCCAGGTAGGCAGCATGGTGTACAGGTAGCAGCGCACCGTGCCGGTCTGCTCGTTCAGCTCCTGTAACCGCGCGATCGACAGGCGAATGCCCGAGGCGAAGCTGGGAAACCCTTCACCGATCTCGGCGGCCCGGCGCCGGGCGGCGTCGCAGTCCGGATCCAGCAGTAATGCCCGCACCGTCGGGGTGCCCTGCTGCACGCTCGCGCGCAGCAACGAGTCGTTCAGCCCGACGATGCCCAGGGCGCGCACCGCCAGCACCTCGATCTGTCGTGCGTTGTTCGCGAGCTTGCGCATGTCGGTCATCGCCGATGACTGCGAGGGATACACCGCGAGGATCTCCGCGCGGCCCGCCGCGCTGAGGTGGTCCAGCCCCGCGGGGTGGCACGGAGCCAGACCGAGCAGCATCCGGGCATCATCGGGCATGCCAAGCCCGTGGGCGATACGCTCGAACAGCTCTAGGGTCGTAACGGTCCGGGTGCGGTGAATGATCTCGCTGACCCGGCCCTGCAGCAGCCCAGTGGCCGCAGCGATGCGGCTCTGGCTGGCTCCGCTGTACTGTTGCGCGGCCTGCAGCAGTGTCGCGATGTCCCGCTCGCGCAGGGCTTGGCGGACTTCGGGGCGCTTCCAGGCCCAGTCCGGCAACGCGACAGAGACGGCGGATTCGGTCACCCGCACAGGTTACATCTCACTGTGAGATACCCATTGTGGTATATGGCGTGGGTACCGCCATGCCTGAGGCTCGCCCGTGTGCCAGACAACGCGTCCCGCCCCATGAGCAGTGCTCAGGCTCGGTGCCGACCAGCCCATGATGTAGCTCCCGGTGGCCGGCCGGCGCCAGCCGATGCCGAGCTGCTGATCACTGAAGTGGCGGCGCTGGCTGAGTTGCTGGCGGAGATGGTTCACCTTGCTGGACAGCGCGCCGTGTACCCCGGCCACAGGGAGACGCTCGCGGAACAAGCGATGGAACACCACAGTGTGCGCGCGGCCCTGCTGGCATTGCAGGAGGACGGGTCGTGAGCACGCCGCACAGCACGGTGACCGGCACCCCTGCCATGGACCCGTACCCGTCCTGCGCCACCACCACCGCCGGAGCGCGGCCCGACCCGGGCACCGCACCGAGGGTGCGGGCGTGGACGTGCGCGGGGTGCGGCACATGGTGGGCGATCACGGTAGCCAGCCCGCGCCCGTGGCTAGTCCAGCTCGCCGGGAAGCCGGTGGCGGTTCGGTCGGTGTTGCAGAGCGTGGTCACGCTCGCCGAGCAGGCACCGGAACTGTCCGATGAGCAGTTGCGGTCTCGGCTGTCCAGACTGCGCAGGTTGGCGCGATGACCGTTCCCCGCAGCGTATGCGCAAGGTGAGCGCGCCGCAGGCCTCCACGTCACCGAAGGTGCCCGCGGCCCGGGGTACGGGCGCTGACGTCGCCGGTCACGGGCTGCTGTCACGCTTCCACGCGGGGTGCCGCTGCGGGTGGTGCGCATCGCGAGCCCGGGAAGCCACCTGCGGATGCGGGCCCTGCCTGGCGTGCCGAGCCAACACATACCTCAGGCGGGCCGAATGAGCGCCGACAGCCCGGAGCTGACGGCGGCCAAGCGGCTGCTCGACGCCGCCAAAGACCAAGGCTTCTGCTTCCAGCGCATCGCCCCCGGCCCCGACGGCCCCTTGCGGGGCATCCGGGAGACCCCCGAGTTCCTCGACGAGCTGTACCTAGCTGGATTCTGGCAACCCGGCACGTGCACCGCCATCCGGCGACGCCGCTGCGCGCTACTGCTGCCCGGCGGACTGCCGGTCACCGCCCGAGTTGAGGGCGACGCACTCAGCGTGCTGCACACCGTGGTCACCGACTGGGCATGCTCGTCATGACCACCCGCCCGAAACCGGAAGCACAACCGGCCCCCTCCGGCGCGTTGCCTCCTGTTAATCGCTGGTGCTGCTGTGCCGAATGGGTGCCCAAACTGCTCGGTCTTGCCGAGAGACGCCGTTTACGCAAGTCCTCACGCTGTGTGGATTCGGATCATGCCGCCCTCACAGACTGAGCTTCCCCCCGTAGCACGGACACCCGACCTGAGGTGGCCTCGGCCATCAGAAAGGATCATGCCGTGCCTGCTCCTCACCCTGCTGAGTTTCGTCGTCGTGCCGTTGCGTTGGCCCGTGAGCGGTCCAAACCGATCGCTGAGTTGGCGAAGGAGTTGCGTATTAGCGAGTCGTGCTTGCGAGCTTGGTTGGCGCAGGCCGACATCGACGACAACGGTAGCCAGACGCAGCTGAGTAGCGCCGAGGAAAAGGGAGCTGGCTCAGTTGCGGCGGGATAAGCGCAGGCTCGAACTTGAGGTGGAGATCCTCAAACGCGCGGCCGCGTACTTCGCCCGGGAAAACGTTCTCCCAAACTGATCTACCCGCTGGTCCGTGAACTCGCCGACGACGATGTTGATGTCGCGGTGGCCTGCCGGGTACTACAGGTGTCACGATCTGGCTATTACGATTGGCTGGGCCGGCCTCCCTCAGTACGCCACCAGGAGAATGAGTTGCTCCTGAAACAGATTACCCAGATTCACACCGATTCCCGAGAAACGTATGGTTCACCGCGGGTCCATGCCGAGCTCACGCTCGGACTGGGACTGTCGGTGAACCTCAAACGGGTCGCCCGGCTGATGCGCCAGGCCGGCATCCAGGGCCTCTACCGGCGCCGACGCCGCGGCTGCACTATCGCTGACCCAGACGCGCAGCCCAGCTCAGACCTAGTCAACCGGAACTTCACCGTCACCGAGCCAAATCGACTGTGGGTCACCGACATCACCGAACACCCCACCGCCGAAGGCATCCTGTACTGCGCAGCGGTGATGGACGCCTATTCCCGACTCATCGTCGGCTGGTCTATTGCCGAGCACATGCGCACCGAATTGGTCACCGACGCACTCGGGATGGCCATCATCCGCCGCCAACCCGATAAACAACCCGACGACGAACGGACGAGACTACACTCCGACCACGGTTCGCAATATACTTCGTGAGCGTTCGGGCAACGCCTGCGCGCCGCCGGCCTACTCGCCTCCATGGGCACCGTCGGCGACTGTTACGACAATGCCATGATGGAGTCCTTCTGGGGCACCATGCAACTCGAACTACTCGACACAAAAGAATGGCAGACCCGCGACGAGCTTGCCAACGCCATCTTCGAGTGGATAGAGTGCTGGTACAACCCCAAAAGACGCCATTCCAGCATCGGAATGCACAGCCCTGTCACCTTCGAGACCCTCCACACCGGGCCAGACCAAGATCACTGACCCCACACCCGAGGTGTCCGTGCTACGGGGGGAACCTCACCGGACGAGTTGACCGACAACGCGCTGTGGGTGCTATCGCACCTCTGGTACGACCTGGACGAGCGAGACACCGTCGCCGCCGCGGTAACGAACGCGCAGACCAAACTGCCAGTGATCGAGATCGCGATCATCTCCGCAAGCGTGCTGTACGGGCTACACCTATTGGTGACCAAAGGCGTGAAACGCAACTCCCTCAAGGTCCAATACCACCCCGATGGGTCCTACACCGAGACGACCACCACCGATTACTACATGCCGGCGTCGGCGCTGCGTCTTGCCGCTCACAGCCAAGGTCCAACAGGAGGATCGTCGCCGCAGCCGTAAGCCCCACTCGCACCCGACACGCCCGGGCAGTTCAACAGGACGTTGCCCTTGCCGATAACCTCATCGTGCTGGTCAGAGCTAGGGCGTGGGACTGTCGATCGCGGTTGCTCAAGCGGGTACTCGCGGCTGTCGGTCAGCACGGCAGGATGATCAACCGTGTTGCTGCGACTGACCTACCTGGGCGTGAGGAACGCGTTTGCGATGCTGCGCCTGCTGGCGATGAGCGATCGGGACAAGGACGTCGAGATCCTCGTGCTGCGGCACCAGATCACGATGCTGCAACGGCAACTCGGTCGAAAGAAGGTGCGATTCACGCCGCCGGATCGGGCATTCCTGGCCGCGCTGCTGTACCAGCTTCCGCCCAAGGTGTTGGGCAAGCTGCGGCTGCTGGTGCGTCCGGATACGGTCCTGCGCTGGCACCGCAATCTCCTCGCCCGGCGCCACGCAGCCAGTCCCGGCCCCAGCGCCCAGGCCGACCACGGACCGTGCGTTCGGTCCGAGCCCTGGTCTTGCGCCTGGCAAAGGAGAATCCTCACTGGGGGTATCGCAGGATCCACGGTGAACTGCTGGTGCTCGGGGTGAAGGTCGCCGCCTCCACCGTCTGGAAATGCTCAAACAGGCCGATATTGACCCGGTACCCGAGCGCGCCTGCAGCACTTGGGCGGACTTTCTACGCTCCCCAGGCCCACGTCCTGCTGGCCTGTGACTTCTTTGAGACAGTCACCTTATCCGGGGCACGGATGTGCGTGTTGGTGGTGATCGAACACGCACACCGCCGGATCCGGGTTCTGGGCGCGACCGCACACCGACCGCGGCGTGGGTGATCCAAGCCGCGAAGAACCTCGTCATGGACTTGGAGGACATCGGCTGCCGGCCTCGATTCATGATCCGGGACAGGGACGGCAAGTTCCCCGCCCTGTTCGACGCTGTCCTCGCCGACGCAGGAATCGATGTCGTGCTCAGCGGTGTTCGGATGCCCAGGATGAACTCGATCATGGAACGGTGGGTGCAAAGCTGCCGCCGCGAACTGCTAGGCCGCACCTTGATCTGGAATCAGTACCACCTGCTCCACACACTTCGGGAGTTCGAACAGTTCTACAATTCCCACCGACCTCATCAAGGCATCGCGAACGCCCGCCCACTGCACCCCCTGCCCTCGCCGATCACCGACCCAATGCAGATCGCTCAAATCGACATACGCCGACACGAACGCCTCGGTGGCATCCTCCACGAATACCGACATGCCGCATGAGCTGCGCGGACGAGGTTTTCGGCAAGCGCAGGGTCACGTCCCGTTGATCGGGCCTCGCCTAGCGCGGCCGCGGCGCGATCGAGTGCGGCCTGCACCAGCTCAAGCTGCAGGGTGGCGCACGTCGGGCACGGCGCAGCCACAGGCCGCTCCTGCAGCGCCACCACCCCCAGCAGCAGGTGACCGCACTGGGCCCGGTTCACGCCACTGGGATGGTCACGGCATCTCTCGATGGCGTGGCTACGCCAGTCCTGCACCGACAGCCCCCACCTGATCCTCGCCGGCGGGCCCGTCATCGCACGGCCACCCACGTGTCGCACTGTGGGCAGATCTGTTCTCGATCGACCGGCGGGCCGGGTAGTGCCTTGCGACCGAAGACCACCGTTCGTGGCCGAGGCGACGGAAGCTAGGGACACCCCCGGACACGATCATGGTACCTCGCCGGGCCTGCCCTGCACAGAGGCCCGTTTCGTCAGCTCAAGAGGCCATCCCCGCAGGTCAGGAGCGGTGAAAGAGGTAAGAGCTCGCCCACCTTCTATTACTCTCTGTGTGAAGATCTATATACGAAGAGTAGTTAAACGACACCGGTGTAAATCGTCTCGGTGTCAGTAGGTAGAGTGCGCCGCGACATTCCGTCAACGCGAAAGGTAGAGCTCGAACCATGTCAACGGAAGCGGCCCGAGCCGCCGTAGTAGATAAGCCTGCACCCGCCGGACCCCTCGGTGCGCAAGTTCGCCCGGTTCTTCAAGACGTACGGTTTCTCGCTCGGCCTGGTGGTTGCAGCGCTACCATTTGGGCTGCAATGGACGAACTTCCTCGGCTACTACCATTCAAATGGTAGCTACCTGACTTTTGTCGCAAGCCTTGTATCTTTCTTGTGCGTAGCCGCGGTATTCGGTGCTCGGCAACACATCGGTCACATCGTCTTCCCGGCGAGAAGAACCCTTACCCCTAAAGAGATTTCTGCCAGAAAGATTTACTCGACCATTATACCTACGATTTGCGGTATGCTCGCCATCGTCTTTATCATCTTCTATACTCTTACGTTCAACGGCTCTGTCGATGATGTAGCCATGAACTCCTCATATTTACCAGATCGACAAAAGACATCAATTCACGAGGATCTGTTGAAACAGGGTAAGGCGCAGACGCAAGGTATCACAGATTTCGTTGGTCGATCTGAAGGACAGCTCCTCGGAAAGCCAGGAGACGATTACCGAGTTGTCGGCCGCTCCGAGTATAACATCCATAAAGAGCCCATAGTGGAGCACGCGACGCGCCTTTCAAAACCCGCCTACGACGCTATTCTGGCAGAAACGGCCCCTGGTCAGGTTAGTTATCAGTTTTTCTTATTCACCTTCTACGTGCTGGCGTTCGTCATGGCATCGGTGAGCCTGGTTTGGTTTGGTGCTATCGAGTATCTACAAGCGGAATTAGGAATCACTGATGCTGACCTCATTCGGCGACCGTATCGCGTGTCAGATCCGAAAACACAAACAGACCCTCTCGGCAGGATAATGTTGAGGTCTTAGGTGATTATTTTTCAGATCGATCTTAGGGCCTCTCGTCGGTAACCCCCGTGATCTTGTCCCGGCTCCAATATGTTGGAACAACTTCCCATTCTCTGGTACCGAAACGCTACCACCTGCGGTTTCGTGGTCGCCACCGTGGAATGCTGTCTACCGTCCTCGCGCATCACTACTGCGGTCCGTCACGAAGACGGCATCGTCAACTTGTTCGGTCCGACGAGCGGAGGAGATCAATTCAGTGCGTGGTTGAGGTGGGATGGTCGTGCCCGTCGGGTGGTTCAGGCGGTGGTGGTCAGCCCGGTGACGTCGTTCCAGGTACTGAAGCGGCTGGCCATCTCGCGGCGGTATTCCTCGGCGTGGCGCAGGTGACGACGGGGCCGGAAATGGGGCGATATCCCGCTGAACGCGGCCAGGAACCGTTGTGCGCCACCGGGCGAGCTGAACTTTTTCATGGCGCGTTCCCGCTGCCGGGTGGGTTGGTGGGAGTTCTCGGCCCGGTTGTTCAGGTACTTCGACTGGCGATGCTCAACCGAAGCCAGCACGCTACGTCGCGCCGCCTGATAGCTGCCCAGCTTGTCGGTGACCAGCACCCGGGGCATGTACTCCAGCCCCGTGAGCAGCTTACGGAAGAGCCTGGTCGCGGCCTTCGCGTCCCGCCGGGAAGTGACCAGAATGTCCAGCACCGTGCCCTGCTGGTCCACCGCCCGCCACAGGTAGTGGGTCTTGCCGTTGATCCTGATGAACACCTCGTCAAGGTGCCACTTGTCGCCAGGCTGAGCCCGCCGGCGGCGCAACCCATTGGCGTAGGCCTGGCCGAATTTCGCGCACTACTGGTGGTGAGGTCGGACCGAGGCGCGGTACCGGTCTTTCGGCCGGTTCGTTCCTCGGCCCGCCTCCCGAACCCGGCGTGCCCATTACTGAGCACCGGGCTCTTCG
>JALZHU010000230.1 GCA_030860695.1 Actinomycetota bacterium | reverse complement strand
AGCTGCTACACCGAACCGCAGGCATGGGAAACGCTGCTACGGCCCTGGCACGTGGTCGGGCTGGCGGTTCGCCCGGAGCACCGGATGGTCGCACACACCGCGTTTCTGTTGACCGCTCGGCGGTTAGCGCACGGCGTCGTGCCGCCCACCCCGCGGCGCCGACCCAGCCGGTCAAACCGACGTTTGTAGTCGCCCGGATAACAGCTCTGCCAGCAGTTGACCCGCCATTAACTCACGGTTCTGGTGCGCTGTCCCGTACCGTTAATGGTCTCCAGAACCATGCGGGAGGAGGTGCCTCGTGCAGCACGATTATCCCGGCGACCGAGCCGCCGACGGTCGAGACCGCATCGACCCCGCGCTGGCCGCCCAGATCAGGGTCCTCGAGGACGAGGTGACGCTGCTGCGTCGCCGGTTGACCGAGTCCCCCCGGCATGTCCGGTTGCTCGAGGAGCGCCTCGCCGAGGCGTCTGCGTCGGTGGCCCAGCTCACCGAGCGGAACGCCAAGCTGGTTGAGACGCTCCGGGAGGCTCGCAGCCAGCTCCTCGCGCTTCGGGAGGAGGTCGATCGGCTGGCCCAGCCGCCCAGTGGCTATGGCGTGTTTCTCGCCGGCTTCGACGACGGCTGCGTCGATGTGTTCACCTCCGGCCGCCGGATGCGGGTGGCAGTATCGCCCGCGGTTGAGGTTCCACGGCTACGCCGGGGGCAAAGCGTGCGGCTCAATGAGGCGCTGACCGTGGTGGAGGCAGGCACGTTCGAGTCGACCGGCGAGGTCTGTGCACTGCGCGAAGTGCTTGACTGTGGCCAGCGCGCGCTGGTCGTTGGGCACGCCGACGAAGAGCGCGTGGTGTGGCTGGCCGACCCGCTGATCCCGAGCCCGGAAAACCCCGACACCGTGCCACTCAAGCCGGGTGATTCCCTGCTGGTGGACACCAAGGCTGCGTACGCCTACGAGCGGGTGCCCAAGGCAGAGGTCGAGGACCTTGTGCTGGAGGAGGTCCCCGACGTCGGGTACGAGGACATCGGCGGCCTGGCCAACCAGATCGAGCAGATCCGCGACGCCGTCGAGCTGCCGTTCCTGCATTCCGACCTATTCCGGACCTACGAGCTGCGCCCGCCCAAGGGTGTGCTGCTCTACGGCCCGCCCGGATGCGGCAAGACCCTGATCGCCAAGGCGGTGGCCAACTCGCTGGCCAAGAAGGTGGCCCAGGTCCGCGGGGACAGCGAGGCCAAGAGTTACTTCCTCAACATCAAGGGTCCAGAACTGCTCAACAAGTACGTCGGGGAAACCGAGCGACACATCCGGATGATCTTCCAGAGAGCCAGGGAAAAGGCGTCCGAGGGTACCCCCGTCATCGTATTCTTTGACGAGATGGATTCGATCTTCCGCACCCGCGGATCGGGTGTTTCCTCCGACGTGGAGACCACGATCGTGCCGCAGTTGCTCAGTGAGATCGATGGTGTGGAGGGGTTGGAAAACGTCATCGTCATCGGCGCCTCCAACCGCGAGGACATGATCGATCCAGCCATCCTGCGCCCCGGCCGGCTTGACGTGAAGATCAAAATTGAACGTCCGGACGCCGAAGCAGCCAAGGACGTCTTCTCCAAGTACCTGACCACGACGCTACCGCTGCACGCCGATGACCTCGCCGAATTCGGGCAGGACCGCGAGGCATGCATTCAGGCGATGATTCAGGGAACCGTCGAACGGATGTACGCCGAGAGTGAGGAGAACCGTTTCCTGGAGGTCACGTACGCCAACGGTGACAAGGAAGTCCTCTACTTCCGGGACTTCAACTCCGGCGCGATGATCCAGAACATCGTGGACCGGGCGAAGAAGAAGGCCATCAAGTCGGTGCTGGAGACCGGTCAGCCGGGGTTGCGGATGACTCACCTGCTCGACTCGATTGTCGACGAGTTCGCCGAGAACGAGGATCTACCCAACACCACCAACCCGGACGACTGGGCGCGGATCTCGGGTAAGAAGGGAGAACGGATCGTCTACATCCGCACCTTGGTCACCGGCAAGAACGCCGACTCCGGCCGGGCTATCGACACGGCCACCAACACCGGCCAGTACCTGTAGTGCGGACTGCGCCCGGCGAGCGGTTGTGATGCGGCCCACTTGACGGTACCGCTGACCGGCTGCTTCTTGTTCGCCCGGGCAGGCAGCCGGGGCCATCTGGGCTGCGGGCACGTACCCTGCGGATATGCGCCGGATCATGGGAACCGAGGTGGAGTACGGCATCTCAGTGCCCGGGGACCACTCTGCCAACCCGGTCCTGACTTCAACCCAGGTCGTGCTGGCCTATGCTGCAGCGGCCGAAGTGCCGCGAGCCAAGCGGGCCAGGTGGGACTACGAGGTGGAGTCCCCGCTGCGGGACGCCCGCGGGTTCGACTTGGGCGTTCCCGGAATCGCGCAGCCCGACCCGGAACTCGACGATCTCGGCGCGGCGAACGTCATCCTCACCAACGGCGCCCGACTGTACGTCGACCACGCACACCCGGAGTTTTCCGGCCCTGAGGTGACCAACCCGCGCGACGCAGTGATCTGGGACAAGGCCGGCGAGCGGATCATGGAAGAAGCTGCATTGCGCGCCCGCACGGTGCCCGCCCAGCCTCCCTTCCAGCTGTACAAGAACAACGTCGACGGCAAGGGCGCCTCTTACGGCACCCATGAGAACTACCTGATGGCACGCTCCACGCCGTTCACGATGGTCATCGCCGGGTTGACCCCGTTTTTCGCCTCCCGCCAAGTAATCTGCGGATCCGGTCGGGTGGGCATCGGGCCCGCAGGGGAGCACCCCGGATTCCAGCTGTCCCAGCGTGCGGACTACATCGAGGTCGAGGTCGGCCTGGAGACCACGCTCAAGCGCGGCATCATCAACACACGGGACGAGCCGCACGCCGACGCCGACAAATACCGGAGGCTGCACGTCATCATCGGCGACGCCAACCTCGCCGAATACTCCACCTACCTCAAACTTGGTACCACAGCGCTGGTGCTGGACCTGATCGAGGCCGGGGAACGCTTCGACGACCTGCGACTGGTCGACGCGGTACGAGCCGTGCACACGATCAGCCACGACCCCTCCCTGAAGGCGACGGTGGAAGTGTCCGGTGGTCGCCACTTCACCGGCTTGGATCTGCAACGGGCTTACCACGAGCGGGTCGCGCAGTTCTTCGCGCGCAACAGCGGCCCAGACGGCACCTCAGAAAACAACTCAGGCATCGCTACCGAGGACGCCGAGCACGTACTGAGCACCTGGGGTGAGGTGCTCGACGCGCTCGCGCGGGACCCGATGGAATGTGCCGACCGGCTAGACTGGCCGGCCAAGCTGCAGCTATTGGAGGGCTACCGGGCCCGGGACGGTCTGGGGTGGGCCTCGCCCCGGCTGCACCTGGTAGATCTGCAGTACTCCGATGTACGAATGCACAAGGGCCTATACAACCGCCTAGTGGCCCGTGGCTCGATGAAGCGGTTGATCACCGAAGAGGAGGTGCGCGCGGCCATCACCCGGCCTCCGGAGGACACCCGCGCCTACTTCCGCGGCCGGTGTCTGGAGCGCTACCCCACAGAGGTGGCCGCGGCATCCTGGGACTCAGTGATCTTCGATCTGGGCCGCGAGTCCCTGGTCCGCATCCCTACCCTGGAACCGCTGCGAGGCACCCGCGCCCACGTCGGGGCGCTGCTGGATGCCTCAAACACGGCTGCGGAGCTGGTGGAGACACTCACCCGAGGCTGATCACCCGACTGGCTTGGCAGCGATTGTCGGTGTTGCTGGGTACTGTTTGGCTACAGACAACTTCGGTCCGGGAGGCGAGATGTCTCAGGAGAAGGTGCACCGTCAAGGTGGCGGCGGTGGAGACGACGAGGCGACCGACGGTACGCCAGCTGGTCAGGAACGTCGGGAGAAGCTCGGCGAGGACGTGGACGCGATCCTTGACGAAATCGACGATGTGCTCGAGGAGAACGCCGAGGACTTCGTCCGGGCCTACGTCCAAAAGGGCGGCCAGTGATAAATCACCCGACTGGCCTAGGCATCATAATCGGCACAGCGGGTGACTGCCTCACGAGAGACTGGCACACAACAGACTGCGACAACGGGAGCTAGGAGACGATCACAGCCGATGGACCAGTCCTCCGTCGGACGCTATCCGGGCGCAGCCCTGCCGGCGTCGTACTTCATGGTGGGCAGCTCGTCGTTCACCGAGTTCCTCGCCGCGACGTCGCCCGACCTGTTACCCGGGCGTCGGATAATCGGTCCGCACGGTGGCGTGCCATCCGGTGGCACTGCACCAGCGGGCACTGCACCGGTGGGCGCTGAACCGATAGCCAGCCGGCACGGCACGACGATCGTAGCGGCCATCTTCCGTGGCGGGGTGCTCATCGCCGGGGACCGCCGAGCGACGGCCGGCAACCTCATCGCCCAACGCGACATGGAGAAAGTGTTCGTCGTCGACGACTACTCCGCAGTGGGTATCGCCGGCACGGCCGGTGTCGCAGTAGAGATGGTGCGATTGTTCGCCGTCGAACTGCAACACTACGAGAAAATCGAAGGTGTCCCGCTGACCCTGGACGGCAAGGCGAACAAGCTGGGCGGCATGGTCCGCGGGAATCTTGAAGGTGCCATGCGGGGGCTTGCGGCGGTGCCGCTGTTCGTCGGTTACGATCTCGATGCGGCCGACCCGGACAGGGCCGGTCGGATCGTGTCCTACGACGTCGTCGGCGGTCGATACGACGAAACGTTGGGTTACCACTCGGTCGGCTCGGGTTCCCTGTTTGCCCGCTCATCGTTGAAGAAACTGCATGACCCGATGATGGACGTCGAGGCCACCGTCCGGGTTGCCATGGAGGCGCTCTACGACGCCGCCGAAGATGACAGCGCCACCGGCGGACCGGACCCTGTCCGCCGGCTTTACCCGGTAGTGGTCACCATCACCGCAGCGGACGGGGCCGTCCGGATGTCCGATGAGCAGGCCGGTCAGATCGCTGAAGTTGTGGTGGAGGCCCGCAAGCTCAAACCTGGAGGCTGACGCTACTCTCGCCTTCCTGATCCTCTTGACACCGCTGCCATCCAGGAGTTCCCGCTGTGACGATGCCGTTTTACGCCTCGGTCGAGCAGGTCATGCGCGACCGCTCGGAGCTCGCCCGCAAGGGCATCGCCCGGGGTCGCGGTGTCGTCGTGCTCAGTTACTCACGTGGAGTGCTGTTCGTCGCCGAGAACCTGTCCACCGCGCTGCACAAAATCTCGGAGATCTACGATCGCATCGGCTTCGCCGCTGTCGGCCGTTACAACGAGTACGAGAACCTCCGCCAAGCCGGGATCCGGCACGCCGACGTCCGCGGCTACTCTTACGATCGACGTGATGTGACCGGCCGGGCCCTGGCCAATGCCTACGCCCAAACTCTCGGCACGATCTTCTCGGAGCAGCAGAAGCCCTTCGAGGTGGAGCTGTGCGTCGCGGAGGTGGGCGCCAACCCGGACTCCGATCAGCTTTACCACCTGACCTACGACGGCTCGATCGGTGATGAGCCGGACTTCGTCGTGATGGGCGGCCAAGCCGACGTCATCTCCACGGCTCTCAAGGAATCCTTCCGGCAGGACATGGACACCGCAGAGGCCGTTGCTGCCGCGGTGGCCGCCCTGAGTTCGGCATCCACCAGCGTCAATGGAGCCGGCAAGCGTACCTTGGGAGTCGGCCAGCTCGAGGTCGCGGTGTTGGACCGGTCCCGTCCGCGCCGTGCCTTCCGCCGCATCACCGGGGCAGCTCTCACCGCGCTGCTCACCCCTCTGGACGCTCCGGGCTAGTCCGACTCCGGGCGATAGACCTTCAGCGCAGCGGGTTGGGTGAAGAACCGGAACCGGCAACCCTCCGCGGTCACCTCGCCGTCGGTGGCCAGCGCTACCGGCGGCCCGAGGACGTCAACCCGCAGCTCGGCCCGCTCCCGCTGGACGTAGGTGCGGCTTTGGTCCAGCGCACCGGCCAGCGCCCCGATCAGGAACCGGGTCCGGGACAGCCACACGTCGGCGCGGACATACCGGATGTCGAGCAGCCCGCCATCCATCCGGTGCCGGGTCGCGGCGACGAATCCGCGAGGCCGATAGAGCCCGTTGCCCGCGAACACCAGCCACACCTTGCGTGGTATGCCGTCGATGCGCGCCGCTAGCGGAGACGACTCCCGCAGCACCCGTATCAGCGCGACGGCCGCCGCCAGCCACTTGCCCCAGCGTGCTTCCCAGCGCTCCCGTAGCTGTACCAGATCCGGGTACCCACCGAGGCTGGCGGTGTTAAGAAACCAGTGTGGCGGCGTGTCGTCGACCTGCACCGCCCCCAAGTCCACCGCCACAGCGCTGCCGTGCTGCACCGCCTCGACGGCGTCGGGCAGCCCGGTCACCCCGATGTCGCGGGCGAAGTGGTTTAGCGTGCCGGCCGGCACCACCACCAGCGGCAATCGCCAGCTGGCCGCCACCGCAGCCACCACAGCCACCGTGCCGTCGCCGCCGGCCACTCCCAGCGCACGCACCGGCTGATCGGTGGCATCCAGCTCTGTCTCCAGCTGCTTGGCCACATCACCACCAAGCTCAGTGAACACCTGCCGGGCTGCGGGCCAGGCAACGGCCAGCCGCGCACCGGGGTCCTCGCCGTCAGGCCCCGAGTTGGGATTGACCAGCACGACCAGACCTTCACCGTCTGGTAGCGGGGGTGCCTGAACCAGGTGCCTGCTCTCTGCGGACTCGCCGACCCGCAGCGGCCACCACCGCCGGGTAGCCAGCGCGATGCCGGTGCCCATGAGCATCCCGGCGACCACGTCGGAGGGCCAGTGCACCCCGGTGTGCACCCGCGAGTAGGCCACCGCCGCCGCGACCGGTGCCAGGGCCATCCCCACCGTGGGGTTTTCCATCGTCACCGCCGTGGCGAACGCCGCCGCTGACGCGGCGTGACCAGAGGGGAACGATGAAGATTTCGGGTGATCGCGCAGAGCCAGCCGGCGTGCCACGGGGAGGTCTTCGTAGGCTGGCCGCCGGCGCGGCAGCAGGGGTTTGGCGAGCGCGTTGGTGGTGAAGCTGGCCCCGCCGATGGCCGCCACGCCGCGCAGCGCGGCGCGCCGGGTCGCACCCTTGCGGCTGGCTAGCACTGCGGCCACGGTGAACCACAGCAGGCTGTGGTTGGCGGCCGTGGTGAGCCCCTTCAGGCTGGCGTCGGCGGGCCAGCGCGGGATGGTCGCGCTGCGGCGCACCAGCTCGCCGTCGACCCAGTTGATCTCCTGCGCTACTCGCCGCAACCAACGCCGCACTACTGCAGCCTAAGTGAGCCCGTACGGACGGCCTGCAGGGCGGTCAGGGCGGCCTAGGCTGGAAGGCATGCAGCGGCGGATCTTCGGTATCGAGACCGAGTTCGGGGTCACCTGCACCTTCCACGGCCAGCGTCGGCTGTCGCCGGACGAGGTCGCCCGCTACCTGTTCCGCCGGGTGGTCTCGTGGGGTCGCTCATCCAATGTCTTCCTGCGCAACGGGTCCCGGCTCTACCTCGACGTGGGCTCACATCCGGAGTACGCCACCGCGGAGTGCGACGACTTGACCCAGCTCGTGACCCACGACAAGGCCGGCGAACGGATCCTTGAGGACCTCTTGGTGGATGCCGAGCGGCGGCTGGCCGACGAGGGCATCGGCGGAGACATCTTCTTGTTCAAAAACAACACCGACTCCGCGGGCAACTCCTACGGCTGCCACGAAAACTACCTTGTCGCTCGGGCCGGCGAGTTCTCGCGGATCGCCGATGTGCTGTTGCCCTTCCTGGTCACCCGGCAACTGGTCTGCGGCGCAGGCAAAGTGCTGCAGACACCGCGCGGGGCGGTGTACTGCCTGTCGCAGCGGGCTGAGCACATCTGGGAAGGGGTCTCCTCGGCGACCACTCGGTCCCGCCCGATCATCAATACCCGCGATGAGCCACACGCCGACGCTGAGCGGTATCGCCGCCTGCATGTGATCGTCGGCGATTCGAACATGTCCGAGGTGACCACACTGCTCAAGGTGGGCAGTGCCAACCTGGTGTTGGAGATGGTGGAGGAGGGTGTCGCGTTCCGCGACTTCACCCTCGACAACCCGATTCGGGCGATCCGCGAGATCAGTCACGACCTCACCGGCCGGCGCAGGGTGCGGCTGGCTGGCGGCCGGGAGGCTTCTGCGCTGGATATCCAGCGGGAGTACTACACGCGCGCCGTGGATCACATCGCCCGCCGTGGGTCTGACCCACTGACCGACCGAGTCCTGGAGCTGTGGGGGCGAACTCTGGGCGCCGTCGAACACCAGGATTTCAGCCTGATCGACCGCGAGATCGACTGGGCGATCAAGAACCGGCTGGTGGAGCGCTACCGTGCCAAGCACCGGATGGACTTGGCCAGCCCGCGGATCGCTCAGTTGGACCTCGCCTATCACGACATCCGCCGTGGTCGCGGGCTGTTCGACTTGCTGCAGCGCAAGGCGCTGGTCGACCGGGTGACCGACGACGGCGAGATCGAGGCGGCCAAGGACACCCCGCCGGCCACCACCCGTGCCAAGTTGCGCGGTGACTTTATCGCCGCTGCTCAAGCCGCAGGCCGCGACTTCACCGTCGACTGGGTACACCTCAAGCTCAACGACCAGGCCCAGCGCACCGTGCTCTGCAAGGACCCGTTCCGCGCCCACGACGACCGCGTGGACAAGCTGATTGCCAGCATGTAGCCGGCGTTGCGCTCAGGCGCCGCTGGCCAGGTCGCGGCGGCGGAAGCTGGCC
>JALZHU010000466.1 GCA_030860695.1 Actinomycetota bacterium | reverse complement strand
GGCCGCAAGGCCACCCACCGCCAACGGGCGGTTCATACCGGGGCACAGCGTGTCACCGCACCGCTCCGACCGGAGCCCCACCACACGTCTCGGCGGGCTGGGGCGCAGCCCCGTTAGGGCGTGTCCCTTGGATCTTGCGAGGGAGATGCGGTAGATCGTCCTCGTGCTTGATCGCCATGATTTGACCGATGGGGAATGGGCCCAGCTGGAACCGCTGCTGCCCGACCGCACGCCGTGTCGAGGTGGCCGGTGGGTTGATCACCAGATGGTGATCAACGGGGTGCTTTGGCGGACTCGGACGGGCTCACCGTGGCGGGATCTGCCCGAGGATTATGGCAACTGGAAGACCACCTACAACCGTCATCGCCGTTGGTCAGCCGATGGAATGTGGGAAAGGGTCCTCGACGAGCTGCGCCGCGATGCTGATCGCAACCAAGGACCGCAGTGGACAGTGGCAGTGGACTCCGGCGTGGTGCGCGCCCATCAACACGCCGCGGGAGCCCGCCACCAGCCACCCACCGATCTGACCCGGGAGGACTGCTGCAGCGCCGCAGCAGACACAGGGGGCTTGCTCAAATGACACGAAATCCACCGACAGCGCCGATACCGAAGCGTTGGGCCGCTCCCGCGGCGGCTTGACGGCCAAGATTCACCTGGGCGCCGACCAACGCTGCCGACCACTATCGCGGGTGCTCACCCCCGGCCAGCGACACGACTCGATCGCCTTCGAAGCGGTGATGGCCGGCATCCGGATCCGCCGCCATGGCCGGGGCCGTCCCCGCACCCGGCCCGGTCGAGTACTGGCCGACAAGGCCCACTCCAATAAAGCGATCCGCGCTCACCTGCGCCGACGTCGCATCAAGGGCACCATCCCCGAACCGGCAGGCCAACAAGCCCATCGCGCCAACCAAGGCAGCAGGGGCGGACGACCACCCCGGTTCGAGTCCGAACACTACAAACAGCGCAACACCGTTGAGCGCTGCATCAACAAACTCAAACACTTCCGCGCGGTGGCCACCCGATAGGACTGTGAGGATCTTCGGGTGCCATCCCGGGCCGGGGTCTGACCCGCGATATGACTGACCATGGTGTCTTGGGGTTGATCTGTCGACCCAGGCCTGGGGTGGTGCTTGCTGTCGCCGGACCGGCGTGGCGTGTCCCGATAGGGGCCTTGCCGCTAACAGGGCACCATTACAGTCCTGACTGCCTTGCGCCGGCCCGGTGACGGCCACCCGTTCCCGAGCCGAGCAGGAGACGAATGACCGTGCCCAGGATGCCCCAGGCAGCCGGCCTCAGCCAGGCCCACACCGACCCCGAGGAGATCGTCCTCGGGGTGGACACGCACAAAGATCTTCACGTCGCAGCGGTGATCAACACACTGGGAAGGCTGCTGGGCACCGCCAGTTTCCCGACGACTGCTGCCGGTTATCAGCGTTGCTGGTCTGGGCAGCGGGGTTCGGTGTGCTGCGTCGGGCTGGGGTGGAGTGCACCGGCTTCTATGGGGCAGCGCTGACTCGTCACCTGCAGACCGCGCATGTCGAGGTGACCGAGGTCAACCAGCCCGACAAGGCCAGCCGTCGCCGACGGGGCAAGACCGACCCCATCGACGCCGAGGCCGCCGCTCGGGCGGTGCTGTCTGGCCAGGCCACCGCAAGGGCCAAGACCAGTGACGGGCCAGTGGAGATGGTCCGCTTGTTCTGGTTGGCCAAGGCATCCGCGGTCAAGTCGCGCACCCAGGCGATCAACCAACTCAAGGCCGTGCTCATCTGCGCTGACCCCCTGCTGCGCGACTGCATGACCGGACTAAGCACCCCAAAGCTCATTCGCCAGTGCGCTGCGCTGTCCGCCGACGCACCCGGCGATATCACCACCGCTGCGGCATACACCCGGCAACTGTTAGCCCGCCGGATCCTTCACCTCACCGACCAGATCAATGACCTCAAACTGCAGATCACCCAGACACTGACCACCCACGCCCCACAACTCCTCGAGCGCAACGGGGTGGGACCCGACACCGCCGCCGCGCTGCTCATCGCCGCCGAAGACAACCCCGAACGACTCCACAGCGAGGCTTCCTTCGCCGCCCTATGCGGGGTCAGTCCCGTCGAGGCGTCCTCGGGCAAGACCCACCGCCGTCGGCTCAACCGCGGCGGCGACCGACACGCGAACTGCGCCCTGCACACCATCGTCTTGTCCCGGCTGCGCTGGGACCCCCGCAGCCGCACCTACGTCCAACGCCGCATCACCGAAGGCAAAACCAAACGTGAAGCGATCCGCTGCCTCAAACGCTACGTCGCCCGCGAGATCTACCAGCTCATCAAACCCAGACCCGAACCCACTACCCAGCAGACCTCCGCAGCTTGACATCCATAGGGGCATCAACCCATAGCGCAAGTAACAACGCACCGCCACCATGATCACTTCGGGTGGGAAGCGGAAACCGGCGAAGCCAGACCTCGGCGTGGGCCCTCGGGCGGGCGACGGCGCATCAGCCCAGCCTGCCCGCCTGCGGTGATCCGCCAATGCAACTGTGAGGATCGGCGTGGTTCCGCCTCGGGTCCGGGTCTGATGGTGAGGATCGCCGGCGTGCCGCCCCGGGTCGTGGTCTGACCCGCAACGCAACTGGCTGAAATGCCTTGGCATTGATCTGTCGACCGTGGGCTTGGGGTGGTGCTTGCTGCCGCCGGACCGGGTGGGCGTGTCCCGATAGGGGCCTTGCCGTCAACAGG
>JALZHU010000031.1 GCA_030860695.1 Actinomycetota bacterium | reverse complement strand
GGCCAGCACTGGGCCGCCAAGCCCCGCGCCGATCCCGACGACCACCGCGAGCAGCAGGACTGCGACGATCACCGCCACCCGCTGCCGGCGCTGGGCAGGCAGATGCAGCGCAGCACCAATCCGGCCACCTGCTCCCGGCACTGGACTCTCCCCTCACCACCCACTCGCGGTGTCCTGCAGGAAAATAGAACGTCCCGGCACCGCGTCGCAGGCGGGCTAGCGTGATAGCTCATCGGCCGCCCCCGGACAGCGCTGCTGTCGAGTTCGGGAACTGTAGAGCTGATCACAGGTAAGGAAGGGGAGTGCGTGGAGTTCGACGTCACTATTGAGATTCCTCAGGGGCAGCGCAACAAGTACGAGATGGATCACAAGACCGGCCGCATTCGGCTGGACCGCACGCTGTTCACCGCCACCCGGTACCCGGCTGACTACGGCTTCATCGAGCACAGCCTCGGCGAGGACGGCGACCCGCTGGACGCGCTGGTGCTGGTACAGGAGCCCACCTTCCCCGGTTGCCTGATCCGCTGCCGGGCGGGCGGCATGTTCCGCATGCGGGACGAGAAGGGTGGCGACGACAAGGTGCTCTGCGTGCCCACCGCCGATCCCCGGATGGAGTACCTGCGCGATATCGACGACCTTGACGACTTCCACAAGTTGGAGATCCAGCATTTCTTCGAGGTCTACAAGGCGCTGGAGCCCGGCAAGAGCGTCGAGGGCGCCCACTGGGTGGGCCGCGCCGAAGCGGAGAAGGAGATCCGTATCTCGTGGGAACGGGCCCGCGACGTGAGCGGATCGAGCAACCTGCAACCCGATCCTGGAGTCTGACAGGTCACCGCCGCGACGGGTCCGGCCGGCCGCTGCACCAGTTCACTTCGTAACCGGTGGTGAAGCGGTCGATCAGGTCGGCGAACTGTGCCCGCTCGGCGGGCCGCCACGACCCGATGATCGCCGCGATCCGGTCGTCACGGCGCTGCTACGTCAACGTACGGCCAGGATTGGCGCAACGAGTGCCCGTTGCACGATGGGAGAACTGAACCCGCGGCGGGCACGCGCGCCCGTCAATCGAAGTCGGGAGCTAGTTTGGCGGTGGTGTCCAGCAGGTCTTGTAGGGCGGCGCGGGCCACGTCCGGGCCGAACCGTTCAGCGATCGCGGTGGTCCCCTCCTGGGATAACCTGCACCACAGCGCGTCGTCGTCGAGCAAGGCCATCACCCGGTCGGCGAACTCGGTGGCGTCGGCGGCCACCAGCACGTGCTGCCCGTCTACGAGCGCCATTCCCTCGACGGCCACCGGCGTGCACACCGTGGGCAGGCCAGCGGCCATGCTCTCGCCCACCTTGCCTTTCACCCCGGCTCCAAACCGCAGCGGCGCCACCGACAGCCGGCACCGCTGGTGCAGCGGCATCAGATCAGCCACCCAGCCGTGCACCCTGACGGTCTCGGTGACCAACTCCAGGACGTCAGGCGACGGGTTGCTGCCCACCACATGCAGCACCGTGTCCGGATACCGCCGGTGCACCAGCGGCAGCACATCGCGGGCCATCCACCGCACCGCGTCCCGGTTGGGTAGATGATCGAAGCTGCCGACGAATAGCAGCCCCGCGCGCCCTTGCGGCCCGGGTACCTCAACGGCCGGTTGGTGCACATTGGACAGCACCCGCACGTCCGCCTCCGGCACCAGGCTGCGCAGCAGGCTCTGCTCGGGCTCGGAGACCACTAAGGTCAGGTCGGCGGCCCGCACCAGCCCCAGCTCCAGTTCCCGCGAGGCGGCTGCCTTGCCTGCCAAAGCCGTCGCACTCTCCTCGTCGCCCGTTGCCGCGGCCAGTTCGGCTTGCCGTTGCAGGCGCAGAAAGTGCAAGTCCACCGTGTCATAGCTCACGAGGCAGCGTGGCGCGAACATCCGCAGTTCCTCCAGCAGCTTCCAGGCCACCTGCGGGCGGGACAGCACCGCCAGGCGCAGCGCCGCACCCGCCTCGCGCAGGAAGGTGTCCTGCCCGGCCGGATCGGGGATCACGGTGATCCCGTGGCGCTGCAGCTGTCCGGTGTAGGGCTGCAGGAGGGCACCGTTATCCGGGAAGAACACCACCCGCTGGCCCAGTTCGACCAGTTGGGCCAGCAGCCGGTGCATGCGCATCGATCCGGAATCACGGTCGGGGGTGGGAACCTGATGGTCGGCGACGAGCACCAGGCCGCCCCGGTGGCCAGCCGGCCCCCGCTGACGCGCGAGCCACACAGTGAGTTCGCTGGCGGCCGGCAGGTGGTCAGCCAGGACCGGTGCCCACTTGTCCACGAATTGCGCGCGGTTAATCTCCTGGTATCGCTTGACACCGGCGGTGAGATCGGTGCCATGTGAGACGCCCTCGTGGTGCACCACCACCGCGCGCGGCTCGACGATGGTCCGGTGCCCGGTCGCCCGGATGGCGAAGGCCAGGTCGGTGTCTTCGTAGTAGGCCGGCGCGTAGCGCTGGTCGAACCCGCCAATGCGCTCGAACAGGTCCCGGCGCACCAGGATCGCCGCCCCAGAGCAGTAGTCGACATCGCGCCGCACGGCGAACTCAGGCGCGCCAGCGTCCCGGTTGCGCCCGTAGTTCCAGCCCGACCCGTCGGCCCAGATGATGCCGCCACTTTCCTGCAACCGCCCATCCGGGTACACCAGCATCGCGCCGACCAGGCCGATCCGGTCGTCCGAGTCGGCCGCATCGACCAGCGCGTCGAGGGCGCCGGGGCGCACCTCGGTGTCGTTGTTGAGGAACAGCAGGTAGGCCCCGCGCGCGTGGCTGGCACCGAGATTGCATGCCCCCACGAAGCCGACGTTGCGCTGGGTGCGCACCAGCCGGACGCCTGGGCTGGCCGCGACCAGCTCGGCGGTGCGATCCGGTGAGGCGTCGTCCACAACCAACACCTCGAACGGGACGACCGGGCGGTGCTGCTCGATGCTGACCAGGCACTGCCGGGTGTACTCCCACTTGCCGTGCACCGGCACGACGACGCTGAGCAGCGGCGACGTGCTGGTGCGCAGCTGCACCGGGCCGGACGGTTGCGGGGCCGGAGGTTGTGCCGCCTGCACCGGGTGGCGCCCCAGGGCACGCTCGTAGAGATCACGGCGCAGCGTCCCGCGCGGGGCCGTGCGCTCCACGGCGCTCCGGTACTGGGAGATCAGCCGGTACGCGGTGGTCGACTGCTCCGCGCGCAACGCCAGCACTTCCCGTTCCAGCTCGAGTGCTCGGCGTTCGGCATCTGAGGCGATCTCCTGTTGCCAGGACGCCAGCGCCGTAGCCCGCTGGGTCCGACGCTGTGCGGCGGCCAGCTCGAGACGCAGGCGTTGCACGTCGCCGTCCAGCCGTGCCAACTGTCGCGCGGCGGTGGTGCGGTCGGCAGCGGCCTGCTGCCGCTGGTCGGCCAGCTCAGCGGACAGCTTGGCGGCCCGGTCACGTTCCTGGGTCAGCGCGCGGTGCGCGTTGCGCACCAGGGTCAGGTCGGGATCAACCAGCACGCTGAGTCCGGGTAATTCCGGGAGCGGGGCATCTGAGGCAATGCCTAGCAGGTAGGTGTGCGGCAGCTCCGGCGCCACCTGCCACCCACCGTCCGGTGTTCTCCGCAAGGACTGCACGATCCCGGACAGGGCCCTGCTCGGCTCGCCGGTGATGAGCGATCCGGCCGCGACATTCTGCCGCAGGATGGCGACGTGGCTGAATGAGCCATCCAGCAGCGTCCGGAACTCCGGCTCGGTGAGCTCCCGGACGTGGAAGGGATTGTCGTTGCCGTGCTCATGGCTGTACACGGTCACGTCAGGTGTGCTAGTCACAAACAAGCCACCTGGCGCCAGCAGCCCGCGCACCACCGCGATCAGGGTGTCCTGCTCCTTGACGTGTTCCAGTGCCTCGAAGCAGGTGATGACGTCGAAGCGCTCCGCGCCGGCGAGCAGCTCAGGATCGATCATCGACCCGACCGTGAAGCGCAGGTTATCCGTGTTGTAGTGGGCAGCAGCATGCTCCACGGTCCGCGGGTCGATATCGACGCCCACGACCTCGCGGGCGCCCGCCGCAAGCAGCGCGGGCCCAAAGCCCTCCCCGCAGGCGAGGTCGAGCACCCGCGCGCCAACGGTGAAGCGGGCAGCCAGCGCGTACCGATGGTAGTGCTCGTAGACCACCTGCAGGTCGTCGGTCCAGGGCACGCAACGCTCGCCGGTCCACTCGATGCAGCGGTCTGCAGGGGGCAGCGGCCTCGTGTCCGTGGGGGCCACCGGCCCCGTGGCGATATTGTCCATTCGCGTGCTCCCCACGTCCGGCGGATCGGCCGGTGCAGGATAGGCGAGCGAGTCGAGTTACGGTGCACGCCATGTCGGTGACCGATCGCAGTCACATCGACGTTCACGAGGCGTGGCTGCCCCCGGACCACCCGATGCACCGCCCACGTCACGGAGGCCGCCAGCTCATCGCGCTGATCTGCGCGGGTCTGTTTTTCCTCAGCCCGATCATCACCCGCAGCCTCGGGGTCCAACCCGCCCGATTCGAGAACCGGACGCTGGCCGAGTTCGGCGACCCGCGCAGCGGTTGGGCGTGGTTTACCGGGTTGCCCGCCTGGGCGGCGGATAACCTGCCGTTCCGGGACAGCGCAGTGCGCGCAATCGAGACGGTGAGCAGGGGAGTCTTTGGTGAGCCGGTTGCACTGTCAGTGCCAATGCTGGGGCCGATGTCAGGGCCGATGTCAGGGCCGATGTCGGGGCCGCCATTGGAGCCGACGTTAAGACCGCCATGGGGGTCGCCGCCGGCGGATGCCGCCAACGCTCCGGCCCCGCATCCCTCGATTGCCGCGTTCCCCTCGGTGATTGAGGGCCGCAACGGTTGGCTCTACCTCGGCGCGGACGTCAGTGGCGCGTGCGTGCCGTCCCGCTCGCTGACCGACACGCTGGTGTCGTTGCGCCGGCTACGCACCGCGGTGGAGGCATCCGGTCGGCAGTTCGTGCTGGTGGTAGCCCCGGACAAGACGACCATGGTGCCCGAGTACTTGCCGGCCGACTACCTAGGGCGGGACTGCTCGTCGCGGGCCCGGGACGAGTTCTGGCGCCGGGTGGTCGCCGAGGCTGGCGCGATCGACCTGCGGCCGGCGCTTGCCGAGATAGCCCAACGCAAGGGTTCCCCGGTCTACTACCCGGCCGACACCCACTGGAGCCAGGAAGGTGGCCTGGCGATGACCTACGCGCTGGCGGACCGGGTGGAGCCCGGTATCACCCGGACGTGGCAAGTGACTCCGACCGGCTCCATCCCGTGGCCCGACGACATCAGCCCGCTGATCGGTCGTAGCGGCGAGCGGGCGATCCCGACGTACTCGCTGTCACCGGCCGGGCAACCAGACCGCACCCGTTCAATCGTCAGCGACTTCCGGCTGCCGATCCGGCTGACCTCAGCACCTGCTGCGGGCACGGTCCACCAACCCGTTGCCATGATCGCCGACTCGTTCACCCAGTTCGCCAGCCGCTACCTCGCCGCCGCCTTCACCGACATCACCGTCGTACATCCCGAGACCGTCGCCGCCGCACCCCGGTCGGCCGGAGAACTGCTTGCCGGCAGGAAGGTCGTGGTACTGCAGGTGGCAGAGCGCAGTCTGCTCAGCGGTACATCCCCGATCCTGCTCCACCCCGTGATGACCGAGATCACCCGCCAGCTGGCCCAGCACCCGCCGCGGTAGGAGCAAGGATCTCCTCGGCGCGCCGCACTCAGTCGGGGAGCCGGCGGCGTCCGGCGATACCGAGGTCTGACCGGTGGTACCAGGCCAGCTCCGGCTCCCCCTCCAACCAGCACAGTCGCACCGACACCCCGCCCAGCTCGGCGGGAAAGTCGAGGAGGAACGGTGCAAACCCCTTGATCTCGATGCCCTGGCCGGGAAACCACTCCAGCATGTCATCGAGCCGGGCCTGCAGCGCCTTCATCTCGGCGAGGCCGCCCAGCGAGGATGAACCGGAGCGGCGCAGGTCCACCGACAGCTCCGTGAGGTCTGCTCGTGCCTCAATCAGCGCATCGACTCGCCGACGCACCTCGGGTAACAGGGCGCGAGCCTCGTGCACCCCGAACAGCCGGTGATCGCTCACGCATACAACGGTAGTCGCGCCAGCGCCAATGACCCGTTAGTTGTTGGACGGTGGTCGCTCCACGAGCTGGCTGAGGTAGAGCTGCTCGCCGAGCTTGTCGATCAACTCCAGATTGGTCTCGAGGTAGTCGATGTGGCTCTCCTCGTCGGCGAGGATGCCCTCCAAGAGGTTCGCGGTAGTGATGTCGCCCTTCTCCCGGCACAGCGCGATACCGGGACCCAGCCGCTCAAGGACCTCCTTCTCGACGGCCAGATCCGCCTGGAACTGCTCTTGCACGGTTTGTCCTATCCGTAGCGGGAGCAGCTTCTGGTAGTTGGGGAGACCCTCAAGGAACAGGATGCGGTCGGTGATCCGCTCCGCGTGCTTCATCTCGTCGATGGACTCATTTCGGGTGTGCTCGGCGAGCTTGGTGAATCCCCAATTGGCCTGCATCTTGGCATGCAGGAAGTATTGATTGATGGCGGTCAACTCACTGGTGAGTTGTTCGTTGAGCAATTCGAGAACCTTGTCATCGCCGCGCATACGGCTGAGCCCCCTTCGGATCGACTTGGATGATTGCGACCATACGCGGCTCGGACAGGAGTGTCACCGAAGGTGAGCCTTTCCTGACGAGAGGCTAGCCTTATTCATGCCCGTTGATGCATTCAGGTTTGATAATCAGGCGCTGCGCGGCAGCGGACTGGCCAACTCGTCGGCGGCCGCGCGAAGGAGCGAAACGATCTTCTCGACACAGGTCCCGCATCCGGTACCGGCCTCGCAGCGCTTGACCACATCCTTGACAGTGCGCGCCCCGTCGGCGATGCACCCGCGCACCACCGCCTCGGTCACCGCCCGGCAGATGCAGACGTACATGGCTCCGTTGCCCTCGCAGCTGCTTAGGGAAGGCTAAGCACAACAGATCATCGGGCGCACGTCCAGATCTTTCCGGCTAGAGCGTCCGGATGGCCCAGCGCCACGCCGATGTTCGCGCCACCACCCAGGCGTGGATCATGCCCCAGCATGGTGGTACGCCACAGCGGGGGCAGTCTGCGATGTCACGCGGAAACCGCGTCGCTCGTAGGCACGTTGGGCTTATGGAGTGTCTGAATAGACGGGTATGCCGACAGCCTCGACCTTCCCGAGCACAGGGGGCGTGACCCGCCGTTCGGCTATCAGGATGGCCAGCAGACCGCCCGCGATGATCGGGTCAGCAGCCACATCGCCCCTGGATCCGCTGAACCACCACATCAGCATGCATCGGGATCGAATTCTCACTGAGGGCCCCGATACCGCGTAGTTGCATCTTCAATGGAAACTCGTGCTCGGGCGGTTGTCCAGGCACTTGGTCAAGCTCGATGTCAGCCACTGAGTATGCCTCGCCCATCCATACAGTGTTATCGGGAAAGTGAAGCTCGATAGCCAGGTCCTTGCCTTACAGGTCCCACGTCTCCGATACGTCGTAAATGTTAACGGACCAGCTGTTCTACGGTGTCAGCTCGGGAAGCGATCGACGTTCGCGACAACGCACGTAGCCGGGCCCGGCTTCGCGCCCTCAATTGCGGCGCCGCTCGCGTTCGCGCCAGACAGGGTCACCGACTGACCAGCGGCCAGCGAGTTACTCGCCACGTTGATCTCCCCGATGCGCGCGCCGCCAGCATCGTTGACCCCAATGGTGACCAGGTAAGACTGGGTGCGATCCGTACTGTTGGTGATCTTTACGGTGGCGTAAGTCAAGGCCGTGCCGAATTCGCTGGTCACCGAGCAGTCCGACGCCGTTACGTCGCTCATGGCGGCCGGGTCGCCACCGAATGTCTTGTCGAGGTCTTTGCCGAGCTGGTCCACGGCGCCGAACACGATCGTCATACCCCAGATACCGAGCGCCGCGGCACCGACACCGAGGGCCGCGCCGATCACGGTCATCTTCCGGTTGGTGGCGATCCCCTTGTGGGTACGTGCCCAGCCAAGCAGACCGAACAACACGGCCAGCATGCCGAGGATCAACGCGATGAACCCAGTGAAGGGCACCAGACCGAACACCAGGCCAACCAGGGCCAGCGCAAGCGCGGTGATACCGAAACCGTTGCATGGCACGCTCGGCTCCGCGGCGGCGAGGGTCGGCGGGGTGCTTGACTGGGTCATGGGTCCGCTCCTGGTCAGATCAGGTATTGGATCAAGGCCCGGTCTGGTGGTGGAAGACCAAACCGAGATCGTCTGGCGCGCACTGTACCGATCGACATGCAACGGGTCGCAGGTCATCGACAACCACGACCAAACACTGTGGACGGCTACACCGTATCTGTGGTGCAAAGACTGCGGAGTAGCAGTACACCCGGCGTAGGCGGCATAGATGGCGCCGACCCGGTGCCTGGCCGACCCCGAATCGCCGGTCACCGCACTGGTCGACCCGGACAAGCTCCGGCCGCTGTCGGGTAGCTCCGACGCATTACTGCGTTGGGGATGGTTCTGCAAGCGACGCCCCACCCACGGGCGCGCAACCGGCCGGAAGGCTGGCCCTACGACCGACACCACGGACTTCGAAGCCGACCCGGCGCAGCACGTCGACGTCGAGCAGGTTGCGGGTGTCGATCACGATGCGGCGCTCGACCAGCGCGGCCAGCCGGCCCCAGTCCAATAGCCGGAACTCAGGCCACTCGGTGAGCACCACCAGGGCGGCGGCACCGGAGGCGACCTTGAGCGGGTCATCGGTGACCTGCAGGTCGTCAGTCAGGCCGGGCACCGCGGCGGGCACTCCCGGGTCATAGCCAATCAGGTCGGCGCCCTCGGCGGCCAGCAGCGCGGCCACCGTCAGGGCCGGTGAGTCCCGAAGGTCGTCGGTGCCGGCCTTGAACGTCAACCCAAGCAGCCCGACCCGTTGGCCAGCCAGCGACCCACCAACGGCGTCGCGGACCTTGTCGACCATCAGGTGCTGCTGGCGGGTGTTGGTGTCCAGGCTGGCCTGCAGCAGGGCAAAGTCGAAGTTCACCGCGGCACACACCTGAAGCAGCGCGTGGGTGTCCTTGGGCAGGCACGACCCGCCCCAGCCGGGACCTGGCTGCAGGAAGGCTTGCCCGATCCGCCGGTCATAACCGATACCCTCTGTAACGTCCAGCACATCGGCCCCGAATCGCTCGCACAGCTCGGCAACAGCGTTGACGTAAGACAGCTTCATCGCCAGGAAGCAGTTCGCCGCGTACTTGACCATTTCGGCGCTGGCCGCATCGGTGAGCACCGTCGGCGCGCCCAGCCGGGCATAGAGCGCCGCGACTCGCTCAGCGGCGTCTTGGGCGTCGCAGCCCACCACGATGCGGTCGGGGTTGAGGAAGTCGTCCACCGCGGAGCCCTCCCGCAGGAACTCCGGGTTGCTGACCACCGCCACATCCGGGCGGGCCAGCAGCTGCGCGGTGCGCGCCGCGGTGCCCACCGGCACGGTCGACTTGTTGACCACCACGCAGCCCGGCGACAGCAGTGATTGCACCTCGGTGACTACCGCTTCCACCGCCGAGAGATCTGCCGCACCGCCAGCGCCCATCGGAGTAGGCACACACAAGAACACCACCTCAGCGTCGGTCACCGCGGCGGCGGCTCCGACCACGAACCGCAGCCGGCCAGCGGCCATGCCCTGCGCCACCAGCTCGGGCAGCCCCGGCTCCAGGATCGACACCTCCCCAGCGGACAGCCGGGCGACCTTGGTCTTGTCCACGTCGGCGCATACCACCCGGTGCCCCAATGAGGCCAAGCACGCACCGGTGGTCAGGCCCACATAACCGCATCCGATCACCGCGATCCGACGCACGAACATGCGCCTCTCCCCTCACACTCTGTTGACCTCATGGTGACATACCGCCACCGAGTCAGAGGTCACCGGCGTAGGGCACGTCGTTCACCTGATCAGAGCTCATCCAGAGGCGCAGTGCCCGGGTGGCGTGGACGTCGTCGGCGTTGTAGGTGAGCAGCCGGGCACGCTGCGCCAGATCCGGTTCACCGCCACCCATCCCGACAGCGTCGGAGTACCAGCGCATCGAGTTCTCCCCGCTGGCCTCCGGATCATGCCAGGAGAACCCGGCCGCCGGAGCGATCGTTTTGAGCCCCTTGCCGTGCGCGCACAGGAACTCAGCGCCGATCACCCCGTACAGGTCCACCCATTGGTCGGAGAAGATGAACTCCTCCACCGCAGCGACGGTCGGAATCCCGGGGACACCGGCGAAGCGTTCCGCGGAGGAGAGCATCCACCGGTTCTCGGCCTGCTCGTTGTAGCAGTAGGCGGAAAAGCTCAGACCCAACGCGGCAGCGCGGCAGCGGACGTCGGTCAGCCAGCGCCAGAACGCTGCGAAGGACCGTGCCTCGTCAGGTGTCGGTACTGGCTCCCAGGTGACGAAAGCGCGGTAGCCACCCGGTATCCTGATGTCGGAGCCCGACAGCAGGCATCCCCAGAGGTAGGCCCCGGCCTCGTCGAAGCTCTCCATGTCCACGTCCACCTCGACGTCGGCGCGCGGTACGGCGATGCGCCAGTTACGCCGCACTAGCGTGAGGTCCTGCTGCCAGGCGCGGGCCAGCAGCACCGCGTCGCGCAAGGACATCCCGACCATCGGCACCGGCGGCTCACCTGCCGGGTCCAGCGCAGCCAGCGCGTCCACAGTGGACACCCCGGCCTCCCGCAGTACCACCACGTCTTCCCCCCGCAGCACCATGCTGATATCCCGGGAGGCTCGCAGCACCGGACCGCAGGTGGGCCACCACGGGCAGGAACGACATTCGGTGATCCGGGATGGCTGGGCCAGCGGGGTCCCCTCGGTGGCGGCGGCCAGCGCGACGGCCAACCGATCGGCGAACCGAGCGTCGTACTCGGCCATCGCGGTACGCCCGCCCGGCCAGGTAGCGCTATCCAGGTCATGCCAGACCACCACGTCGGCCTCCAGCCCGATCGCTCCGCCGGTAGCACGACCGTGGGCCATGAATCCGGCCGCCTGCAGTAACCGCACCGCATGGGCCAACCTCAACTGATCGCGGGACTGCGGGCGGACCTTGCGATCCGGGTCGTTGCGGGCCGCGGCCGGTACGGGCTGGGCCAGCGGGCTGGTGCGGGCCCCAGAACCAGGGTCGGTGACTTTGTGCCGTACGACGATCACCGGGAGGTAGCCACCACGGTGCCGCACCAGCAGTTCGACGCCGCCACGTCGCCCGCCACGGGGGTCCGCTGGTAGCAGCCCACCCCAGACGAACGGTGCGCCCTGGATCAATAGGGCTAGGGTGGCGGCGCAGCGCTGTTCGGCCGGCAGCTCCGGGGAGACTTCCGCCCAGTCAGCGGCGAGACAGTCGGCGAGACGGTCAGCGATAAGACGACGGTGCACCGCAGCGTCGGCGATCCGCCGCTGCGTGGTCGAATCCAGGGCTGCGCGCGGTGCATCAACTGCGGCGGGGTCGTGCTCCAGATGCACCCGGCGACGGCACCGGGTGACCACAGCCGCGTCGAGCAACACTGCCGAATCCACGGAACCAGACTATGGCTCAGCACCAACAACTAACGATAAGGCACTAGCCTAACCCGACGCGGCACCCTGCCATGGAGACTATCAATGCCCAAGAAGTGGATCTACGCCGCGATCGCGGCTGTCGGCCTTACCCTCGCGCTGGTGGCCCCTGCTGCGGCCCATGTCGTCACCAACCCCGGCGAAGCCACCCAGGGTGACTACGCGACCTTTGCGTTCCTGGTACCCAACGAGCGGCCCGACGCAGGCACGGTGAAGCTCGAGATCACTCTGCCCTCGGATCATCCGATCGCCTCGGTGCGTACCAAGCCGATGGCGGGGTGGACCGCTGCGGTGATCAAGGACGGTGCCACGGCACGGGGGATCACCTGGACTGCCACGCAGGGCGTGCGGATCAACCCGGGCGAATATCAGGAGTTCGAGGTGTCGATGGGCCCACTTCCCAAGGACACCGACAAGTTGGTGATGCCCGCCGCGCAGACCTACGACAACGGCGAGGTGGTGGCCTGGGACGAGCCTCCCGCTGATGGTGCGGAGCCGCAGCGCCCGGCACCCGTGCTGGCGCTGCGCCCCGAGTCCGGTGGCGCGCAGGCGCATAGCAGCAGCGGACATGCTCAACACGGCGCTGGCGAGCCCACAACCGGCGTGTCGACCTTGACGCACGGTGCCACCGACGCCACGGCTCGCTGGCTGAGCGGCGCTGCCCTCGCCGTGGGAGCCCTCGGGCTGGGTCTGGGTACCGGGGCAGCCATCCGCGCCCGTCGCCGGAGTTCATCATGAACCACCACTTTCGCATTCAGCGGGCTCAGCGGGGTTTTGGGCGCCGAATTACCACGCTGAGCCTGCTGACTGTGGGGCGAGTGGTGGTGTGGGCGCTCGTTGTGGGGCTGGCGCTGCTGGGCAGCAGTTCCGCTGCGGCTGCGCATAACGTGCTGATCGGCAGCGACCCGCCGGAGGGTGCAAAGCTCGCGACGGGCCCAGCGCGAGTCGTCCTGACCTTCGACCTGCCGGTGCAGCCCGGGTTCAGCACCGTGACCGTGACCGGCCCGGACGGCAATCAGTGGCAGGCCGGCGTGGCGACCGAGGACGGCGCCGTAGTGTCGGCCCCGGTCCGCCCGCTGGGACCAGCTGGCCAGTACATCATCGCTTACCAGGTGCTCTCCGCTGACGGCCACCCGGTGCGCGGTGCGGTGCGGTTCACTCTCACCAAGCCGGGTACCGGCGTTGCGGCCGCTCCGAACGGGTCCAGTGAGGCGCCGGCCGCGGACCGGTCCGGTGCCACGTCCAGCACCGCCACCCGCACCGGGTCCGGCAGCACTCCGGTGTGGCCGTGGTTGCTCGGTGCCGGCGTGCTGCTGGCGATCGGTGTGGTGGTGGCGCTGCGCGTCGGCCGGTCCAGCTAAAGATCTTCTGCGTTTTCGGGGATCTCCGGAGGAGTTCAGTCGATCCGGGGGAGAACAGCGGCTGCCGGGCCGGGAACCTGGCATAGGGCGTCAAGGTCGGTGAGGGCGCACCCGACGCGGTGTCGCAGCTCGCGGCGGCTGATCCAGCCCTGCGCGTAATGCCGGTGTTGCTGGGCGAGCATCACCAGTACCGCAAGCGCCTCAGCAAGCCCGTCACGCTGGTGCATCGGCAACTGGCGGATGAACTCCAGTTGGGCATCCACCAGGCCGTCCAAAAAGTTGGCTTCACGCTCCCCGGCACGGCGGCGCCACGAGCCGAAGCGGCCTTGTCTTCCCACCATGTGCACCGCCTGTGATAGTCCGGTCGCATGAACCATCGCTAGGCCGGGCTCCGGCGTTAGCCGGCAGGGGCATATTCACCGGCCGTATTCAGCGGGGGCGCAGCCGGGCTGCAGCCAGCAGGTCAGGGTCCACCCGCCGGCAGCCCCGCGCGAAGTGGGTCCGCGCGAAGGGCACCATCAGCAACGGTTGCTCATCGCCGATGAGATCTGAATAGACCGGGAGAAAGCCGCGATGGTGCAGGCTCACCAGAAATTCGGCACACAGCAGCCCCCGGCCGTCCAGGCATCCAGTGCCGTGCCAGGGCAACAGCGTCGAGCCACCGAGGTAGGAGAAACCACTGCAGCCCGGCCGGGAGGCCACGGTGGCGAGCCGGACGTGCGGTGGAAAGTGTCGCGCGACTCCGGCGGCGGCGTCGGCCAGCCAGGCCGCGAGGCAGTTCACCGAGTCCTGCCACGCTGACGCAACCACTTCCCGCCGGGCCGCGACGAGATCCGGCGGCAGGTCCGGCGCGCTGTACCCGTCGGGCCAGGCGAGCACCTCACACGCCCACTGCCGCGGGTCGGTGCCCGGGCGAGCTGGCACCGGCACCGAGTACACCAACGAGGACAAGATGCCGTGGAACGACGGCACACCGGCCAACAATGCCCGCGGCAGCGCTTCGGCCAGTCGCTGGTCGACCCGAGCGGCGCTGTCCAGCGAACGTGGGCTGCCGGCCAGCAGCGAGATCAGCTCGCGGAAGTCGCGACGGTACCGTTCACGCTTGCCCCAACCCTGCGGGCCGAGTGTCCGCGCGACAAAGCAGGACTGATCGCAGAACCGCACCGAGTTGCTCAGCCCCACTAGGTCGGCATAACGCTTCAGTTGCCGCCGGTAGCGCCGCATTTCCGCCCAGCCGCGCGGTCGCGAGTAGCCACCGTCGTTGAGCACCACCACCCGCAGGCCAGGTGGGTACAGCGCGGTAAAGGCCGCGTGCAGCTCCTTGAGCCGAAGCAGCGCACCAAGCTCAGCTAGGTCCGGGCACGGACCAGCAGCCTTGAGGCCATTGTCGTGCTGCTTGAAGGGAAAGCCGCTAGTCACAATCGTGACCGGCTGCTGGGCTTGGACGAACGGCACCATCTGCGCCACCGCGGTGTCCAACGGGAAGCAGGAACGCGAACCCTTCAGAAACCGGGACCGAGTCAGGAGTCGGTGCAGCGCCGCTACCACGTCGCGCGGGCACTGCGGCGGCCAGGTGCCCCTCCCCTGACCCGTCGGCTCACCCGTGGCCAGGTACGCCATCGCGTTGTCAGCAAGCCGGGCCGACGCGTCCTCCGAACTGGCCCGCAGGCTATTCAGCAATGTCGCGATTTCCCGGGTGTCTAAGTGAACTGGCCACGGGTCTACCCAGCTCGAGGCACGCAGCTGGTCTAAGGGGAGGGCACGCAGCGATCGAGCATGTGAGATGGTGGCTGCCTGGTGGCCGGTGGGGGCTGAGCGGCTGGTGTGTAACAGATGGTTAGCGGGTGTCGGAGAGCTAGGTGAATAGAGTCGGTTGCTTTCAATCTGAGGCGGGACCAGCGCTCCCGCCAGCGAGGTGGGCGCCGGCGACACAGAGTTCGACAGTAGACGCCCGGGCGGACCAACGCACCCCTCAGTGCCGAACAGTCCGCCAACGGTCGGACCGCCGGCCAGCCCGCAGACTGGCCATCCGGCGGTCGAACTCGCCCTGCACTGCCAGCGACGACCCCGCCCGGGGGAACACTCCAGCGATCAACTTGAGATCGCGAATACCATGCAGCACCTCGAAGCCGTCCCAGTCACGCACATCGAACCCGTAAGTCTTGACGAAGTCGCGCTGGTGGGCAGCCGGCCTGCTGTATCGCACATTGCCCACCGCTACCGGGGTCAGGTCCCACTCCGGCGGTCCGACGGCGCATGAGTCGAAGTCGCACAGCACCGGACGGTCCGCCCCGGGGATGACGTTGCCCAGATGCGCGTCACCGTGCAGCACGGCCTTCGGCAGCGCGAAGTGCAGCTCGGCGGCAGCGGCGGCTAGCTCGGCACTGCGGCGCAGCAGAAAGTCCCGGTCGGCAGGCGCCATCGTGGTGGTATGCCGCATTCGATTGTCGAAGTCGGTGAGTGGATCCCATTCCGGCAACGCCCGGCAGGGCAACGGGATTGCGTGGACTGCGCGCAGCAGACTGGCCAGGTCCGCACCGCCAGGTAACGGACCGGTTGGCGGCACCGCCTGCCACACGGTGGCAACGTACCCGCCGATCCGCACCGGCTGCGGGACACCCGGCAGCAACCGGATCGTCGGCACGTCGTGCTCGGCGAACACCGTCGCTGCAGCCACCGCCAGCGTGGCGCGCGGAACATAGGACGGCAAGGTGACCAAACGGATCACCACCGGGTCCCGGGCCAACTGGAACACCGCGTTGTTGACGTTGCGGAGCAACTGAGCCCCGGCCGGATCCAGGCCGAGCTCGGCGCACACCGCTCGAAGCCCGGCAGTGACCTCCTCAGCGCAGCGGGCTTTCGAGGGCACCGTCACGGCAGCCCGCTTCATTAGACGCCTCGGTGCTGTCGTATCAGGTGAGAAAGCTCCCGGGAGTCCGAATTGCTGGACCGTCGTGCCGCCTCAGCCTCTAATGATTGCAGCCGGTCGGTCACCCGCTTGGACTTCACCTCGGCCGCCGTCATGAGGGCCTTGCGGCCGATCTGCACACCGTGGTTGACATCACCATTTCGCAGGTGGCTGGTGGCCAGCATGGTGAGAGTGAACGCCTTGCTGCGACTCATCAAGTCGTCGTAGCGGCTCAGGGCCTGGCCGCACGCGGGAATCGCCATGGCCGCATGCTGCGGATTGATGGCGGAGAGCTCGGTATGCACCGTCCCGATCATCGCGCACATGTCAGTCTGGTTGTAGAACTTCGCCCAGTCGGGCGCCTCGGCCAGATTCGCTCTAGACAACTCGCCCTGAGATCGGTCGAGCAGCTTCTTCGCCTGCACGTCATCGCCCATCATCGCGTACGCCCACGCCTCGTTGCCGCACAGCACCGCGACGGCCAGTTCTGACCCAGATTCTTGCGCGGCGAGCTGACCCAACTGAAACCACTTGAGTGCGTCGTTGGCCTCTCCGTGGTGCAGATAGACCCGGCCGATCCGGTACATGATGTTCGACATCAGGCTTGAGTCACCGGACTGTTTGGCATATTCCAACGCAGCGGCGAAATGGCTGCGCGAGGAGTCCAGTAATCCCACGTCGAAAGTCGTCCACCCGGCCAAATTCTGCAGGTCGCCAAGCGCCCGGAACAGCCGCCGGCGCACCTCATCCTTGCCCGACGCGCCCAGCAGGCGCTGTGCCCAGGACAGCTGGGCGACGACCGCGTCACGGCACGCGCCGCCACCGAACTGATAATCCAGAGCGCGCATGGCTCTAGTAGCTGCCTCAACCTGCTTGACATCCGTCATGCCGATGTGGCTCGGCGCCGGCGTCTGGGCGGGGCTGGGCAGCCATCGCCTGTGGTCGGCCCCTAGTACCGTGGTGCCGAACATCACGGCAGCTCCGTGCGCCAGGAGCTTCCGGCGCTTCACCGACTCATCCTCCTCAGCCAGCACGTTGTCGGATGGTCCGACCACACTCGTTGCCGTCGTCGCGCCGTAGGCCAGACCCATGTACTCACGGGGGATACCCAGCCCTACACAGATCCGCACTAACACGTCATAGGCCATGACCTGGCGACCCTTGAGGATCTCTGAGACCTCGGACTGGGACTGACCGGTCAAAGCTGCGATGTGCCGTTGCGAGATGCCTATCCGCCGGAGCTGCCGGTAAACAGAGCTGATGTCGCGATCCGCCAGCACCTGCCTCATCTCCGGATCATTCCAGGTCTCCAGAGAGAGCGGGTTGTCTTGCGGGTAGGTCACGTTCATCTCGCCCCCCTTGCCGTCCAACGGGCGACATGTGCAGAGTATGCGTGCTTGTCACGGCTAGTGAAGTACGCTTCGGCGAAGCTGATCGGTTCCGCCGATCAGTTCCTGCCGTTCACCGTCATAGCACGCCCGATCAGCGCAGCACAGGCCTGATGGGTTTAATCCGGGCTCACACTTTCCCTACGTTGAGGTGGCGCAACCAGGACCACGTACGGCGAACATTCAGGGTACGCGGCCCGGACAGCGAGAAGTTGGAAAGGTGGCGAGGTGGACCAGGTTCTGGGCCAGATCCTCCGGCAGGCAGTGTGGGAGCGGCTCGACACGCTCAACGAGCTGGCAAGCAGCGGTGATAATGGGTCGCTGATGTCGGTGGCGCGTAGCGAGCTGCCCCGTTTGACCCATGCGTGGCGCGCTCTGCTTGTGACTCATGCGCCGGGTCCTCGAGGCCGCTGTATGGAGTGCTCCAGGCGCTGGCGACCCCGTGCAGCACTGTGCAGCGTGTGGCGGGCCGCTCATGAGCACCTCATCTCCGCTGAGACCGTTTCTGAGATCGTGACCGGTTCCTCGCGAACCGCTTCTCCCCGGACGGTGTTACGGACACGCCGCCCAATGTCGCTGTTTCCCGGCCGAATCCCTGCGGGGGCGGACGCGGCGAGCTGATTTTACCGTTACCCCAACTCCATAGAGCTGGCGGCCTCGCCACGGTTCGTGGGCCTCCCCCCACCCACGAAGGCTGAGCTGCCGCCATGTGGCCGGTGATCCGGCGAACGTCCGTGCCCCCGACCGAGATGTCGAAGGATCACCGGCCACACCAGACTCTCCCACCGGTGGCGTTGCACGCCCCGCGCGCCGCCGGTGGGAGCACCAAACCCGAGCTAGGCGCTTGCCTACCGTGCACAACTCCACAGCCTGGATCCACCCCGCTCCCCCACCGAGTGGAGTGCCGCGCCGGTGGCACCGTCGTTGCCTGACCGACCGCCACCGTCAACGTTGGTCCGATGACCGCCGGATCCCACCGCCCGGTGCCTGGTTTGAATCACCAGTGCACTGCAGGCCCGGGAGATCCCCCGTCCGGCGCCGGACACGTACAGCGCAGGCACCCGCAACGGGGCGGGGTCGTTCGAGAGGACGACCCCGCCCCACAATTTTGTCTATTCCGGCAATTTTGTCTATTCCGGCTAATTCCGCTATTCCGGCTTCATGCTCTCGCCACCGGCGATTCCCAGACCCCGTCGCGATGCGGCCAACTCCGTTACGGAGTGCCAGACGCCCGCTCTCGAAGACTTCGACGTCCCCCTGTTGTGCGCACCAGTAGATGCTGTCCCCGCTAAAAGCATTAGCGAAGTGCCAACAGGCGGTCGTAGACCATTTCGTGCACCCACCGGCTGGTCACGGTCGGGCGCCCGGTCGCAACTGGACGGGGGCGCCCGGTGTGCACCACGTCGACCGCCTCAGGATCGACGTCGTGTGGCCCTGCCGCGGCCAACACGGTGGGGCCGTAATGCTCGGCGTGGCTGAGGCACTCGACGTTCCGAGCGATATGCGCGGGCAGCAGCAGGGCGGTGGGGCACAGCGCGGCGAATGGCGCGGCACCGGTGAGTCCGGTCCGCCAATGCCGGGCCGGCGCGATGATGCCCCTCAGCTGCACCGCGGGTGGCGGTACGAGGTGCTGCATCTCGGGCCAGTCCCAAGTGGATACCGACACCCGGTCGGTCACTGGACCCCAGCCCGAGCTGATCCGGTGCTCATGCACCTCATCGAGGAGCGTAGCGACGACCACCACACGGCGGCCGAGCAGCACCATCGGGGGCAGAACCACGCCGTCCCAGCCCAGCACGCCGACAGCGACGCAGGCCAGATGATCCGGTGCGGAGAGGACCTCGGCGGTGTCGGCGGCCCAGGGCTGGGGACCAAGCGCGGTCCCACAGGCCTTTACCAGCGATTCGGGTGCCACGGGGCTGGATCTCCCATCGTTTCTTGCTGATGCTGCCGCGACGAACTGGGTCGCGGCAGCGGCGTGGAATTAAGGATTACCAGGAGCTTGCCGTTTAATGGCGGAGGCAGAGCCGCTTCGGCGTCCGACGGCGGTGCTCCCGCGCTGACTGGTCTGCCAAGTTCGGCCCGTCGATAGCGTAAGCACTTCGACCGGCGGTAACCCGGTTTACGGGGCCGGACGTACGCGCGCCCGGGTACTGGACAGCCATACCTACCCGACGGTAGGGTTACCGGCGGTAACACACCCCTATGGGAGCCCCGGTGCGCGCGCAGAACCACTACCACGTCATTGTCATCGGCACTGGTTTCGCCGGGCTGGGAATGGCAATCCAACTCCGTCAGTCCGGAATGACCGATTTTGTGGTACTGGAACGTGCTGCGGATGTGGGGGGCACCTGGCGGGACAACCGCTATCCGGGTTGCGCTTGCGACGTTCCCTCGCAGCTGTACTCGTTCTCCTTCGAACTGAACCCGTCGTGGAGCCGCAACTTCTCCGCCCAGCAGGAAATCTGGGACTACCTGCGGCACTGCACCGAAAGCTATCGCCTGCGTCCACATATCCGCTTCCATCACGAAGTACTCGACGCCACGTGGGATCACCCGCAGCGCCGTTGGCGGGTTCGTACCAACCGCGGCAAGCTGACCTGCGACGTGCTGATCACTGGGACCGGCCCGCTGTCGGACCCCAACATTCCGGACGTTCCAGGGCTGGATTCGTTCCACGGCAAGGTGTTTCACTCCGCGCGGTGGGACGTCGACTACGACCTGCGCGACCGGCGGGTGGCAGTGGTCGGCACCGGCGCCTCGGCCATCCAGTTCGTACCGCAGATCCAGCCCGAAGTCGCCGCGCTGACGATCTTCCAGCGCACTCCGCCTTGGATCGTGCCGCGGAGCGAGCGGGACAATCGCCGCCTCAAGCTGAAGTTGTACCGGGCAGTGCCCGGCTTGCAACGGCTGGTGCGGGCCGGCATCTACTGCGGTCGGGAGCTGTCCGTACTCGGTTTCGCCGTCAACCCGCGCTTGCTCAAGCTGGCGGAGTTAGTCGCCCGTGCGCACCTGCGCCGTCAGGTCGCTGACCCTGAGCTGCGGGCCAAGCTGACCCCTGACTACACCATCGGATGCAAGCGCATCCTGATCTCTAATGACTACCTCCCCGCACTGACCAAGCCGAATGTGGACGTCGTCGCGTCGGAGGTCGCCCAGATCGGCGCGGACTGGGTACAGGCTGCCGACGGCACCCGCAGGGAGGTCGACACCATCATCTTCGGTACCGGATTCCACGTCACCGATATGCCGATGCAGTTTTGGATCCATGGTCGGGACGGTCGGACCTTGGCCGACGTCTGGGCCGGTGGCGCACAGGCACACCGCGGCACGACGGTGGCCGGGTTTCCCAACCTGTTCATGTTGGTTGGCCCCAATACGGGACTCGGCCACACCTCGCTGATCTACATGATCGAATCCCAGGTGGCGTACACCATCGACGCGCTGCGCTACCTACGGCGCACCGGAACCGCCGCAGTGGAGGTCCGGCCGGAGGCGCAGATGGCCTACAACCAGGCTGTCCAGCGCCGGATGCAGGGCACGGTGTGGACCGCCGGCGGCTGCAGAAGCTGGTATCTCGACAGCCACGGCCGCAACACCACGCTGTGGCCGACGTTCACCTGGCGGTTCCGCCGGGCCACCCGGAGGTTCCGGCCGGCCGAATACGTACTCCACGAGCACATCGCCCAACCGGCGGTGGCCTGAAGCCATTCGAAGCGTCTGTTGGTGAGGAAATCTCGCTGACTGCTTCCGTCACGGATGTGCACGCGTAGCATTACCCGCGGTCGCGTCTCATGGCGCGTCACACCGGTCCGCGTCGGCGCATGCGATCGACGAGGGACCGCGCACCCGACCGGCGGCCGCGCGCACCGCCGGGCCAGTCCCACTAACCCCGATATGTCTCCATGACGGGGTTATTGAGCACCGGATGACCCCGATATGGCTCCATGTCGCGACAGCGGCAACGATGGGCGAGTGCGGCTGTTTGTGGCGCTGAGGCCACCGGGGGAGGTGGTCGAAAGCCTGCGGATCGCCACGGCAACGCTACGCGACCTTGCGCCAGACCTGCGGTGGACCCGCCCAGAGCAGTGGCACCTGACGCTGGTCTTCCTTGGTGAAGTCAAGGATGACGTCGTCGACGAGCTGGCTCGCCGGCTCAACCGGGTAGCGGCGCGGCATCCCCCACTGTCCTTGGCTCTCGGTGGTGGCGGTCGGTTCGGGAACCGGGTGTTGTGGACCCGGGTGCAGGGCGATCGCGATGGGCTACGCAGGCTCGCCGACTCGGCGACGGCCGCAGCCCGCCGTAGCCGTCTGCCGGTGGAGCACCGCCCGTACCGTCCGCATCTCACCTTGGCCCGGGCCGACACTGGGGCGGACCTGCGGCCGCTGGTCGAACGGCTGGCATCGTGGCAAGGGTCGCCATGGGTGGCGACCCGACTGCATCTGGTGCGCAGCCGCCTCGGCGCGGCAGTGGACGGGTCCGCGCTCCATGAGCCGCTTGCCGGCTGGCCACTCGAGGGATAGCACGGCGGATTATCAGTAAGGGTGATTGAATTCCCGGGTATGCGTCTGCTAGCCGCCGCCCACTGGAATCGGAGCGAATTCTCCTGATCACAAAATCACGCCCAGCGTCACTGATCCGACGACATACATAGTGTCGGTGCAGCGCTGATGCGTGGCGACGGCAACAACGTGACGATCAGTGCAACTACTGAGCACAATCCGTGCACGGTCACTACGTAGTCGCGGGCGCGCCGTAGGCGGGGAGAGCGGCCAGGATACCGCCACCGCTATGTTACCGTTCGTTCGCGCTAAGTAGCCATGCTGGCGTGGGTACTAGGTAGTTATCATCGGCAAACCTACGTAGTCATCCCACGGACGCCTCTCGCGCAGCGCAACTGCTGCGCTGTAACGGTAGTAATGGGACCGCCGCAAACTCGGTACTCATCGCCCCGCGGGCGGCTACCCCTATCCTATGCCAATCCCCCGCAGTGCTGCCCACCAGCGGAAATGAAGATCGGATGGCAGCTGAGCACGCCTCATGCGACGCACGCAGCAGGTAGTCGTCTGTTGAGATCTACGTAACTGCTCGCCGCTGACTAAGTAGTGGAAAATCGGCTTCACAGCTAGGTGGTGTGATACAAACTTTAGGTGGCGAATGGATGTTGTCAGGTGGGCCATATTCCCGTCATCGTGTGGATTAACCGAATCGGCAATAGCGTCGATGAGGTGTCGTGTCCCGGCCCACTGGGCCACTGTGAGGAGGATTTGGATGTCTGACGCATTGAGCTTTGCCGAGATCGACGGTCAGCACGTGGAGCTCCTCCCGGCGCGTACCGTCATGTCCATGTTCGCGGCCGGTGGCGGCGGCAAGGGCGGCGACGGCGGCGACGGGTTTGGCGGCATCGGCATTAACCTCTTGAACATCAACGTCCTCGGTGAGCAGACCAACATCGCCGGTAGCGGCTTCGGCGGCGCCGGTGGCGACGCTCACGGTGGCAAGCACTGAATGTACGGCAGCTGAGTGTAAGCCAGTAATTGCTTGCAGTGCCGTTGGCTAGGGAGCGGCACTGGCATGGTCGGCGGCAACGCTCAGGGTGGTGCTGGGGCAGCCGACTGCAGCGCCAGTCGTGCAGTACCACCGCACGATCATCTGATCGCGTACGATGTCGTCGGCAACGGAGGGGTGGCCACCACGGGCCACCCCTCCTTCACTGTGCAAGGTTGCCCAGTCGCGGCATCTGAACTATCCGCTGGTCAACAACCCGTGGCTGGTTTCTTACAATTGATCAGCCAGATGCTCAAGGACGGATATCTGCGGACTGACGCTTTAACGCCACACTCAGTGGTGCTTCGCAGAGTGGGGTAGCCAGTCCAATCTTTCAAATACCTACCTTGGCCCTGGCCGTTGGTCCACGGATACCGCAAGTGTAGACGGCATTGACTACGGAATAGCTCGGACGCCCCGAAATGGGTAGCCTTTCACAATTGAAGGAGGGGTGGCACGTGGCGGCCACCCCTCCGTTACGACGGCATCGTACGCGATCAGATGATCGCGCGGCGGCGCTGTCCGACTGGAGGATATAGTCGGGCAACGCCGCTCTGAGTATTACCGTATTACCGCCGGCCATGCCGGTGCTGTTCGCTAACCACCGGCACCGCAGGGGATCAGCTCAACTCAGTTACCGCCCAGGCCCGTGCCACCCTTGGACACAGCCTCATCCACGGTCAGGATCTCGACAAAGCTGATGTTCTTGGCCGCGGAGTCACCACCCACACCGTGGCCAGCTTCGCCACCATCCTTACCACCAGTCATGGTGAAGGTGGACATAACGGTGCGGGCCGGCAGCAGCTCCACATTCTGGCTGTCAATCTCGGCATAGCTCAGTGCGTCAGACATGCAAAACCCCCTACTCGTGGCCCTCAGCGGACCGGGATATGGACCACCTCATCGACGGCTCCGTCGATTCGGCTCATTCCACCATGCTCGAAAGCAGGTCCCCTGACAACATGCATTCGCCACCTAAACTTTCGCCCGCACTACCTAGTTATGACGCTGATTTTCCGACTACCTAATCAGCGGCAAGCGGCTCCCGCGTTCCAGCACATCAGTACTTACCGCGCAACGTCGCGCGGGCCTTGCCCAGCTGCCATCCAATCCGCACTGTTGCTGGTGAGCGCCCCCTAGGCACAAACGTAAGTAGTTCGACGCCAGTCCACAGCGCGGCAAGTACAGTGTTTGCGGCGGGTCCGGCACGGGAACGCACATAACGCCGTTCGTTAAGAAGCCCGTAACTACTGCGTAGGCTCCGGGTGATAATTACCTACCGTTCATGGGATCTGATTACATAGCGTAACCGACGCTAACGTGATGCAAGCCCTGTTCCGATGCCCTCCCAGCGGACACCTGTTGGGTCCGGCCCGCTGGCCGCGCGACACCGGGCCGCAGTGATCTCGATTCGCACTTGCCCCGATCACAGACACGTGCCGTGAGCACAATCGCTCCAGCACCAACCCGCAGCGGTTGGATTAACGCACCGCGTAGGGCTGAGCGAACCGATCGGACCCCAGTGAAGAACCACAGTGGGCGAGGGGGGAGTTGAACCCCCACGTCCTTACGGACACACGGACCTGAACCGTGCGCGTCTGCCATTCCGCCACTCGCCCGAGTGACCGGGAAGCCTAACACACGTACTGCGAACGGCCTGACGCAGCAGACCCAACCCGCTGGCCTGCCGGATACGATCGAAGGGAGCCCTGCCAGCAGAGGCCTGGCAGAGCCGGGGGAGAGGAGGTCGCCGTGGGCAAGGCGCAGCGGTTCGAGCGTCGGTTGCAGGGTATGGTCGGCGACGCCTTTGCCAGAGTCTTCGGCGGCAGCGTGGTGCCGCAGGAGGTGGCGCAGGCGCTCCAGCGTGAGGCTGACGACAACGCACGTCCGCTCGCGGGGGGGCGGGTGCTCGCGCCTAACCGTTACACCGTGACACTCGGTGCTACCGACCACGAGCGGCTGGCAGGCGACAAGCAGCGGGTGATCCGGATGCTCAAGGACTGCATCCAGGGCCATCTTGCAGAGCAGGCCTGGGATGTGTACGGAGACGTTGTGGTTGCTTTGGAGCGGTCTGAGACGCTGCACACGGGGCAGTTCCGCACCAGCTCATCTGTCGATCCCGACACACCCCAACCTCGTACCGCAGGAGACCGATCCATGAGCCAGCAACAGGGCGCGCACCCCGGGGACGCCCAGCGGGATCAGTACCGCCACGACGCCGCCCCGGATTACGGCCATCCATCCGGCGGCTATCAACCCCAGGATCCCCAGTACGGCTCCCAGTACGTTCATGATCAGGGCTCTTACCGGCATTACGGCAACCCGTACGGCTATGACCAGGGTGGCGGCTACCAGCCAGGTTACGGTCAAGGCGGCTACGGCAGCTACGAGCACACCTATGGGCAGTACGGTGGCGCGCAGCCAGGGTACGGCTATGACAATAGCGACCAGAGTGGTTACCGCCAGCTTTCGGCGTCGCTCACTCTGGACGACGGGTCCAACCGCCACTATCAGCTGACCGAGGGCAGCACCGTGGTGGGCCGCGGCCAGGACGCGCAGTTCCGGCTGCCGGACACCGGCGTGTCCCGGCGGCACCTAGAGATCACATGGGACGGCCGGACAGCGGTACTCGCCGACCTCGGGTCCACCAACGGCACGACGGTAAACGGCACCCCGGTACAGACTTGGCAGCTCGTTGACGGCGACGTGGTGCGGATTGGAAACTCTCGGCTCGTCTTCCGCACCCAGGGTTGAGGTTATCGACGACCACGGGACTAGCAGAGAAGACCTTCAGCGTGCCGGAGCTGGTGCTACAGCTGACCAGAGCAGGTTTCCTCCTCCTGCTCTGGCTGTTCATCGTTGCCGCACTACGCATCGTGCGCTCCGATCTCTTCGCGGCGTCTGGGCTGCGCGCCAGCTTTCCGATGTCCCGCCGCAATGCTCGCGCGGAACGCAACCGGACGCCCCGCCAGCTGGTGGTCACCGCCGGCGGGCTGGCGGGCACCCGCATCTCACTGGACGGCAGGCCCATCCTCATCGGCCGCGCCGACGACTCAACCTTGGTGCTCGATGACGACTACGCGTCCACCCGCCACGCCCGCCTCGGCTTCCAGGGCGGGGACTGGTTCCTGGAGGATCTGGGCTCCACCAACGGCACCTACCTGGACCGGGCTAAGGTCACCGGACCTACCCGGGTTCCTCCCGGGGTCCCGATCCGCATCGGCAAGACGGTGATCGAGCTGCGCTCATGACTCTCGTCCTCCGCTACGCAGCCCGGAGCGATCGCGGCCTGGTCCGGCAGAACAACCAGGACGCGGTCTACGCGGGTCCGCGCCTGCTGGCGTTGGCCGACGGGATGGGCGGGCACGCGGCCGGCGAGATTGCGGCTAAAGCTGTCATCGCCGCATTCGCCCCGCTGGATGACGACGAACCCGGCAACGACCTGCTCGATCAGCTGCATGAGGCCACCCTCGCTGGCAACGCTGCGATCAGCGAGCTGGTCCGCGAGGACCCCGAACGCGAGGGCATGGGCACCACGCTGACTGCGGTGCTGTTCGGCGGAAACAAGATCGGCCTGGTCCATGTCGGCGACTCCCGCGCCTACCTGCTGCGTGACGGCGTGTTCAGCCAGATCACCCACGACGACACGTTCGTCCAGTCGTTGATCGACGAGGGCCGCATTTCCGAGCATGAGGCCAGCCACCATCCGCAGCGCTCGCTGCTCCTCAAGGCCCTCACTGGGCACGAGGTCGAGCCCTCGCTCACCGTGCGTGAGGCCCGCGCCGGGGACCGCTACCTGCTGTGCTCTGATGGACTTTCCAGCGTGGTAAGCGCCGAGACCCTGGCCGAGGGATTGAGGATTGCCGACCCGCAGGCCTGCGCCGACCGTCTCATCGAGCTGGCCCTCAAGGGCGGCGGGCCGGACAACATCACCTGCATCGTGGCTGACGTGGTGGACGTCGATTATGGCGAGGATGCGCCCATCATTGGCGGGGCTGCGGGCGACGGTGTCGAGGAACCGCAGCCCGACTCGGCAGCCTCCCGGGCGGCGACGACCACGCTGCCACGCCCAGCAGAGCCTCAGCGGATCGAGCCCGCGGCGCCCGACCCGCAGCTGCGCCGTCGCAAGCAGCGGCGCACGCTGATAGGTCTGGCGGTGTTCGGCGCACTGCTCGCCGGCGTCGTCGCGATCGGTTCGATATTGGTGCTCGGTCAGTACTATGTGGGGGCCGCCAGTAACGGCGAGGTGGCTGTTTTCCAAGGCGTCCGGGGCGAGTTCCTCGGCCTGCCACTACACACCTGGGCCGAAGGTAGCTGCCGGGAGGGCGCGCGCGGTTGCGAGACGATGTACCTGCGCGACCTGCAACCATACGCCCGGACCAACGTGCACCGAGGAATGATCAGCAACAGTGGGTTGGACGGTGCTCGCGAGATCATCGGCAGGCTACGCACCAATGATCTGCTGCCACTGTGCCCGCGGACCGGCACTCCTCCCAGCGGATTGCCAGGCTCGCCATTGCCAACCACCACCAGCGCGTCGCCCCCCTCCATCACCACTGCACCGCCGGACCCGCTCACTGGCAGGCAGCTAGCCGGTCAGGCTCCCGCCGCACCCACCACCACAGGCACGCCACTGCCGGAGAAGCCCTCGGAACCCGGAGTGGATTGCCGGACGGTGAGCTGATGGTCACCTCTGTTCCCACCCAGGACACGGGCCCCCAGCCCGGGTCCCCACCTCCTGCCAAGCCCCCTACCAAGCGGGGCCTCGAACTGGCCATGCTAGCTTTCGCCACGATCGTGGTGACCACGGCACTGCTGCTGGTGGAGCTCAACCAGCCGCAGGGTGTCACCCGCTCGCTGCTCTACTTCGGGGCCGCCTACCTGGCTCTGTTCGGCGCCGCCCATATCGCGGTGCGATGGCTGGCGCCCTATGCCGACCCACTGATCCTGCCCTGCGTTGCCTTGCTCAATGGGTTGGGGCTGGTCTTCATCCACCGGCTCGACCTAGCTGACGAGGCATCAGCCACCTCGGTCGGTGCCCCGGCCCCGGCTGGCAACGTCCCCCATCAGATCGCTTGGACAGCACTGGGACTCGGGCTGTTCGTGGCGATGTTGATGTTGGTTCGCGACCACCGCGTGCTGGCCCGCTATGGCTACACCTGCGGGCTGGTCGGGCTGTCACTGCTGGCCCTGCCCGGCCTGCTGCCCAGCGCCATCTCCGAGGTCAACGGCGCGAAGATCTGGTTGAAGTTCGGCGGGCTGGGCATTCAACCGGGGGAGTTCGCCAAGATCCTGCTCATGATCTTCGTCGCTGCGTTCCTGGTGACCAAAAGGGATCTGTTCACCACGGCGGGCCGAAACGTCCTGGGCATGGAGTTGCCCCGGGCGCGGGACCTCGCCCCCCTGCTGATGGCTTGGGGACTCTCCCTGGGTGTTCTCGTGCTCGAGAAGGATCTGGGGAGCTCACTGCTGTTCTTCGGCATCGTGCTGGTGCTCATCTACATCGCCACCGAACGGATCGCGTGGCTGGTGATCGGGCTGCTTTTCTTCATCGGCGGCGCGCTGGTCGCAAACATGCTCTTTTCCCACGTCCAAGATCGGGTGACCGCCTGGCTCGACCCGTTTTCCGACTACGACGGCACTGGCTACCAGATGGCGCAGTCACTGTTCGGGTTGGGCACAGGCGGGGTGTTCGGGACCGGACTGGGCGCCGGCCGCCCCGATCTAGTGCCCGAGGCGCACACCGACTTCATCACTGCCGTGATTGGCGAGGAGTTGGGCTTCGTCGGGCTGGCCGCAGTGCTGTTCATCTACCTGCTGGTGGTGATGCGCGGGATGCGCACCGCGCTCACCGTCCGGGACACCTTCGGCAAACTGCTCGCTGCCGGGCTGTCATTCGCGATCGGCTTGCAGGTATTCATCGTCGTCGGCGGGGTGACCAAGCTGATCCCGCTGACCGGGCTTACCGCGCCGTTCCTGTCCTACGGCGGCTCCTCGCTGCTGGCTAACTACATCCTGGTGGCGCTGCTGCTCCGGATCTCGCACGCGGCGCGGTCGCCGGCGGCCTCCTCGGCACCGCGCAAGCCGGTAACCCCGCTGGCCGAGGCGCACACCGAGTTGGTGCAGCGCCGATGAACACACCGCTTCGCCGGGTCGCGCTGGCCGTTATGGGCATGATCGTCCTGCTGCTGGCAAACACCACCTACATCCAGGTGGTCAGCGCCGATACCTACCGCACTGACCCGCGCAACCGGCGGGTGCTGCTCGACGAATACAGCCGCCAGCGCGGCCAGATCATCGCTGGTGGGTTGGCATTAGCCAGCTCGGAAGAGACCGGCGGGCAGCTGCGCTTTCTCCGTACCTACCTCAACGGTCCGCTGTACGCCCCAGTCACCGGTTACTACTCGCTGCGCTACGGCGCTGGAGGTACCGAGAACGCGATGGACTCCGTGCTTAACGGCTCCGACGACCGGCTGTTCGTGCGGCGGCTGTCAGACCTGATCACTGGGCGGGACCCCAGCGGGGCCAGCGTCGAGCTCACCATCAACCCGGCCGTCCAGCGGGCCGCCTACGAGCAGCTGACCCGCCGGCGCTACACCGGCGCGGTGGTGGCCATCAAGCCCAGCACCGGTGAGATTCTCGCGATGGCTTCCACCCCGTCCTACGACCCGAACCGGCTGTCCGTGCACGACAGCACGCAACAAGAGGTCGCCTGGAACGAGGCCACCTCGCCCGAGCGTGGTTCCCCGCTGACCAACCGCGCGGTTGCGTCGGCCTACCCACCGGGGTCGACCTTCAAACTGGTGGTCACCGCAGCGGCGCTGGAGGCCGGGAAAGCCACCCCGGCCACTGCGCTCACGGCGGCTGCTGAGGTGCAGCTGCAGGGCACCAGGACTGGGTTGAGCAACTTCGCTGGCCGTCCGTGCGGCAGCGGTAGCACTGCCACGCTCACCGAGGCACTGGTGCGCTCGTGCAACACCGCCTTCGCCCAGCTGGCCGCCACGGTTGGGGAGAACGACCTGCGCAAGCAGGCCCAGCTGCTGGGCGTCGGGCAGCAGGACCTCACCATCCCGATCGTGGTGACGGCGTCGACCCTGGGCGCGATCACCGACGTCGCCGCGTTGCAACAGTCTGGCATCGGGCAGCGCGATGTGGCGTTCACCCCGCTACAGAACGCGATGATCGTCGCAACGATAGCCAACGGCGGCGTGCGGATGAAACCCCAGCTGGTCCGCAACATCCTGGCGCCGGACCTGTCCGTGCTGGACAGGTTCGCCCCGGAGCGGACCGACACGGCAATGTCGCGATTCACCGCCGCCCGGATCCGTGACATGATGGTCGCCGCTGAGAACAGCTACCGCAACGACGGTAAAATCAGCGGCGTCAGTATCGCCGCGAAGACCGGCACCGCCGAGCACGGTGCCGATCCCAAGAACACCCCGCCGCACGGCTGGTATGTGGCCTTCGCGCCCGCCGACGACCCGCAGGTGGCGATCGCAGTGGTGGTAGAGGACGGCGGAGACCGCGATCTCGAGGCAACCGGAGGCTCGCTGGCCGCGCCGATCGGCCGGGCCGTCATCGCTGCCGCCCTCCAAGGGGCCCGCTGATGGCTAGCAACATGGTGGCTGTATGGGGTTGACCAGTGGGCAGCTGCTAGCACGGCGTTACCGGCTGGGCCGGCGCATCGCCGTCGGCGGGATGGGCGAGGTGTGGCAGGCTGCCGACATCCGGCTGGATCGTCAGGTCGCCGTCAAGGTGCTCAAGCCAGAACTGTCCGGCGACGCGGAGTTCCGGCACCGCTTCCACGCTGAGGCCCGGATGACTGCGTCGCTGAACCATCCTGGCATCGCTGCGGTACACGATTACGGTGAAGCCACAAGCGATCCGGATCATGCCTATTCAGCGGCCTACTTAGTGGCCTATCTCGTGATGGAGCTGGTTGCCGGTGACCCGCTGGACATGATCCTGAGCTGCCATCCGCGGCTATCCACCGACCGCACGCTGGACATCCTTGGCCAGGCCGGCGAGGCCCTGCAAGCGGCACACGAGCGCGGTCTGGTTCATCGCGACATCAAGCCCGGCAACATCTTGATCACTCCCGCCGGGAAGGTGAAACTCACCGACTTCGGCATCGCCAGAGCCGTCGACGCCGCCCCGGTGACCCGCAACGGGATGGTGATGGGAACCGCGCACTACATCGCCCCGGAGCAGGCCGCCGGAAACGAGGCCGGCCCGGCCGGCGACGTTTACTCGCTGGGCGTGGTGGGCTATGAGTGCCTGGCCGGGCATCGCCCATTCTCGGCCGACAACACCGTCACCGTCGCGATGATGCACATCCGTAACCAGCCACCTCCGCTGCCTCCGGATGTACCCGCTGGGGCCCGCGCGCTGATTGAGGCCACCCTGGTGAAAGATCCGCGGCAGCGCTACAGAACTGGCGGTGAGTTCGCCGCCGCCGTGGCTGCGGTCCGAGCCGGGCACCAGCTGCCGCGACCCAGCGGGGTAGCCCGCAGTGCCGCCACGGCGGCGCGGTCCGGTGCTGCACCGGGGACGCCATCCGGGACACGGACAGGGCCAGGCAACCACCCGCCACCAACCGCGCTATTGCCGCCTTCCCCGCCCCAGATCCAGACGGCGCAGCGCGGCCTCGCCCAGCACGGTGGAACGCGGATCACGATGGCTTTGCTCGGCGTGCTCGTGCTGCTGTTCGGGGGCTATCTGGCTCGCGAGGCGCTGCGTTCGCCCACGGCATCCTCTGGGGTGGATCCCGGAGTGGCCTCCGGGGGGGATACCAGTGACTTTACGGAGCCTACTCCAGGGAGAGCGCAGCCCTTTGAGCCCGGACCGACCAAAAATCAACCGGACCCGGAGCCGATCAACCCGGACGAAGGGCCCCCGGAGGTGCTCATCATTCCGACCGACTATTGGGGCGACCGGGGTAGTAACGCCGTAGTCACCGCGAAAAGGCATGGCCTGATACCGCGAGTGGTCGACGAAGACGGCGAACAGGTCGACCCGGACCGACGGTCCCAGTGCCGGATCATCGGGATGGATCCGCTGGCCGGGTATGTACCCCGCGGATCGACCATCGAACTGACCTGCCGGAGGGGAAGGTGAGCGGCCAACCCCCATCGGGTGACAGCCAGTCGGGGGGCATGATGGGGGCCGACCTGGGACGCCATACGGTGCGGGTCACGAACGAGGAGTGGGACGGCGCAGGAATGACCACTGGCCGACTACTGTCGGATCGCTATGAGCTGGGCGAGACGCTCGGCTACGGCGGTATGTCCGAGGTGCACCGCGGCGG
>JALZHU010000229.1 GCA_030860695.1 Actinomycetota bacterium | reverse complement strand
GCACCGCCACCATGATCACATCGGGTGGAAAGCGGAACCCAGCGAAGCCGGACCTCGGTACTGGCACTCGGGCGGGATGACGACGCATCAGCCCAGCCTGCCGCTCGCGGTGATCCGCCGACGCAACAGTGCCGGCGAGGCTGGTCAGGCTTTCGCCGACGTTGGGCACGGCACCGGTCAGGTATATCAGGCGACGCACGGCGGGGTGTGGTCCCGCCGCGGCCTGTGTAATCACCGCCCCGCCGTAGGAGTGACCGCAGAGCACCACCGGGCCGCGCAGCAAATCCAGTACGGCACGCACCTGCGTGGCGTCGGCAGGCATAGAGGTCACCGCCGGGGCCGCTGCCGTCGGTGGTTGAGCTGGGCAGCCGAATCGTCTTCGTCGGCACCTGCGCGCTGGCGAGGACTTCTGTGACGTCGTTCCATGACCAGGAGCCGAGAAAGTTTCCATGGACCAAGACCACGGTCGCTGGGATCAGCTCTCCCACGCACCGAGATTATGGGTTCGGCCACGGCGGGGCAGCACCGTTCGCACGTGGCTGAAGTCCGGTGCTCCAGCCGCCGACCGCCATCCGGGCGTATGGACCTTGCTCGGTGTGGACGTGTCGACGTCGGCGGCGGCATCGCGAATTCCTTGTATGGGTGGCTGTGGGCATGCTCAGTCACCAGCGCGCGGGTTGGACTGTGGTGCGCTGGGGTATGACCCAGGCGGTGCGCTGGGGTATGACCCAGGCATAGTGCGGCGCCGAGGAGTTGGTCGATCGATGTCCGTCCGCGAGTTGGTCGTGCTGGGGACAGCCAGCCAAACGCCCTCCCGTCAGCGCAACCACAACGGGTATCTGCTGCGCTGGGATGGCGAGGGTCTGCTGTTCGACCCGGGCGAAGGCACCCAACGGCAGCTGCTGTTGGCCGGCGTGCCCAGCAGCGCGATTACCAGGATCTGCCTGACGCACTTCCACGGCGATCACTGCCTGGGCTTGCCCGGGGTCGTGCAACGGCTATCGCTGGACCGGGTGGCACACCCCGTCATTGCCCACTACCCGGCGGGGAGTCGGCGGTTCTTTCACCGGTTGCGCCACGCCTGCGCGTTCACCGAGGTTGCTGAGCTGCGTGAGGAGCCGGTCGAGCGGGACGGGCCGGTGGCCGTACTCCCGACTGGTGTGCTGCACGCATGGCGGCTGGACCATCCGGTCGAGTCGTTCGGCTACCGGCTGATCGAGCCGGACGGCCGGCGTATGGTGCCCGAGCTGCTGGCCCGGTTCGGCGTGGCCGGCCCGCAGGTTGGCCGGCTCCAGCGCACCGGCGTGCTTGAGGTCGGCGGGCGGGTGGTGACCGTCGAGCAGGTGAGCGAACCACGCCGGGGCCAGCGGTTCGCGATCGTGATGGATACCCGGCTGTGCGAGGCGGTGTACGCGCTCGCCGACGGTGTCGACCTACTGCTGATCGAAGCCACCTTCCTCGCTGAGGATGCCGCACTTGCGGGCGAGTACGGGCATCTGACGGCGGTGCAGGCCGGGCGCGTTGCCGCGCAGTGCGGGGTGCGCCGGCTGGTGCTCAGTCACTTTTCCCAGCGGTACTCCGAGCCCGCGCGCTTCTATGACGAGGCCGCCGCGGTCTTCGACGGCGAGATCATCATTGCCGAGGACTTGACCCGGGTTCCGGTGCCCCGGCGGCACCGGAGCCCGGCCTTTGGGTGATCGCATGCCGGAGCTGGTGGACGTCGAGGGATTCCGGCGGTGCTCGCCGAGCACGCTACCGGGCGGCGTGTCGTGGACGTACGTGACAGCGGCGTGCTGCGCGGCATCAGCGCTGGCATGCTGCGCTCGGCACTGGTCGGTAGGCGCTTTGCGCAGCCTTGGCGGCACGGCAAGTAGCTGATCGTGCCCGGATGAAACGCGATCTGGCAGCGTCTGGCAAGCCAGGTTGCCAATCCAGGGCCAAATCGAAAGGCGGCAAGCCCGCAGACCGCTTCTTCCAGCAGGCGCCTGCAAGATGAGCTGCAGCCATTTGACCCACTTCTCGAACATCCCGGACTGGAGCGTGGCCAGGAATTCCAACCAGGAGCCTGCGGATGGGAGGCATCGTTCTCCTTCCTCAAGCTGCTCTTCTGGCCTACCCGGGTTCTAGCACGTCAAACTTGGCATGGGTTGCGCGGCTACCCCCGGGTGGCGCTCGGCCTGGCACCCATTGGAATGCTCCTTTACTGCAGTCTGGGAGCAGAACGCAGTAATGGAGGCTTCAATGACTGCGTTCTGTCCAGACTGCGCTGCTCCACGCCTGCCGCGAAGTGCCGAGCGGAGATCGAGGGCTGACTCGGTGAGGTCGGGCTGGCTTATGGCGAACTCCATCTGCGCCCTGCGGGTGACAACCGGCGGGACGCGGCGGTGAAGCTGGACATGTTCGACCAGCATTCCGGGGTCGCTACCAGGTCCGGTACGTGTTCTGTGGCGCAGGAACGATTGGCCGAGCCTGGCATTCGACAAGACTCAACGTCTTCCACGTGGCGAACGCCGGAGCCCCGGGTCAGGTCCTCAGCGATGACCTCGGCGGTGGCCTACCCATGTCCACTGCTGTGCGCCGATTGTGTACCGGTCGTGGATAGCCCCGTGGCCGCTCGCCGACCGCGGGGTCAAGTCTGCCGTCTGGTCAGCGCGTCTTTGAGCCGGTCGACCAACCCGGCATCGGGGGCGAGGATCCAGTTGCCCGGCGGTACAAGCCGCAACTAGCTTGGGGAGAATCGCGTTTTCCTCCTGGACGTGGTTTCGAACGTCCTGTATGAGCTGGCCAAGCAGTGTGTCAAACTGGATGTCGGTCGGCTCAACGCCGTCGAGCGCCGCCATCACCTTTCCGCTTCTGCGTGCTCGGCGATCTCGTGGTCGGCCGCCTCGTCGCCCAGCGTGCGGCGGATCTCTGAGTAGACGTACTGCTCCTCGGCGACCGAGTGCCGGACCAACTCCGCGATGACGTGGTCGGCGAGGTCGCGGCGGTGTTCTGGGCTGCCCTGGCGCGACTGCAACTCATCGAACACCGGCTCCGCCGCGCGGTGATCGAATGTGATCGCGTTGATCAGAGATACTCCGGCCAGCGTCAGCAACATCGCCGCGCCGTCGGTGTAGCGCAGCAGAACCCATACACCGCGCGACTCAATCTACGGCCGCAGCGCCCTCGAACGGAGCACCGAGCGCATCGCAAAAAGCCGCCGAGCACATGCCAGGCGAACCGGGATCAATGCTCCGTAGTGCCCATCACCCAGGTCTTCCGCGCAACCTGCCTTTACGGGCTACCTGCCTTATTGTTTTGTAGGCCACCGACGCGGGTAAGCAGGGTGCGGAAGGAGGCGAAGGAGATGACGAACGTCGAGAAGGCGACCGGTACCCGTGATCCGCACTACGCCCTGGTCAGCGTGCTTTACCATGCGCTCCAAGCCGGCGAGACCACAACGCAGTACATCCGCGACGCCGAGCAAGCCGGCGATCAGGAGCTTGTGGGGTTCTTCCGTCAGGTCCTGGAATCGGACCACGCTCGGGCAGAGCAAGCCAAGAGACTGCTCCAAGGCCGATTGGCGTAGCGAGCGGTCCTGTTGGGAGCTTTTGGAATGCGGCGTTAGGGCCACCCTCGCGGGAAGAGGACAGCGCTTTCCCAGACCCGGGATGTCACGAGCTGCACGGGTGGTGCAACCAGGCTCCGCTGCGACGGAAACTGTGTTCTTGCCCCGGAATGACCGCAGGCGTGAGTGATCTTTCTTTTGAAGGTAGCTCAGCACTCACTGCAAGGCACGCGCGAACGCTCAGGCCTTGCGGCCAGTCAAGGCGTCTTTGAGTCGGTCGATGAGTCCGGCACCGGGGCCGAGGAGGCGGTTGGCTGGCGGTTTGTCCGGCGCCGCAGGGTGCGGCCGTGTCGGGGCGGTCTTTTTGGTGTTTTCGAACTGCTCGGCAATGTGGTCCAGTTCCTCGGGGGTGCAAGCGGCAACCAGCTTGGGGAGAGCCTCGTTTTCCTCCTCCCGGACGTGGTGGCGGATGGTGTTGATGAGCTGGTCGACCAGCGTGTCGAAATTCGCGTCGGTGGGGTCCACGCCATCGAGCGCATTCATGACCTTCTCGGCCTCGGCGTGTTCTTCGAGCTCGTGGTCAGCGGCCTCGTCTCCGAGCTTGCGGCGGATCTCGGGGTAAACGTACTGCTCCTCGCCGACCGAGTGCCGCACCAACTCGGCGATGACGTGGTCGGCGAGATCGCGGCGGTGCTGCGGACTGCCCGTGCCCGACTGCAGTTCAGCGAACACCGCCTCTACCGCGCGGTGGTCGGAGGTGATCGCGCTGATCAGGTTCACGCCCTGTTTCATGTTCGCCATGCATGGGGCCTACCCCAGGGGCCCTGGCAGCAAACGGATCGAGCGTGCCTCTCGCCGCGGTGCCGCCCCGCTCGTCGTTGAGATGTGAATGACCTACCACGTCGTAGCCGTGCGTGGTGCCCGCCGCCTACCTACTTGCTGGCGCAGAACCTCGTCGAATGGCAGATCCGAGTCAATGCGGTGGCACCGGGTCCGGTCTGGACGCCGCTGATCCCAGCCACATTTCCGCCGGAGAAGACGGCGTCGTTTGGACAGCAGGTGCCAGTGGTCGGGCCGCGCATCCCGATGCGACTCCTCAACAGAGCAGGGGTCTCGCCTTGCGGCGAGAACGTCGGCCACAAGCGCTTCCAGCGGCGCTGAGCCTGACGTTCCCGGGCCAGCCCCAAAACCACGGGATCGGTCCAGTGCTCCCGCCGGAGTCGATCGGCGAGATGCCGCCTGGCGTCAGCACGATCGGCGAAGGTCTGGTACGTGAGTGCTTCCATGTCACTGGGCGTACCGGGCTCACGGTGCCGCAACCGGCAAATTTCGAGATTCGTGCTCGGGTTCACGCCGCCACATGCTCGTGGAACCATCCGGTGGCGAGCCGTGCCACTTCCTCCAGCGCGCCGGGCTCCTCAAATAAGTGCGTTGCTCCCTGGACCACCTCGATCCTGTTAGGCGCAGCCAACTGCAGGCTCGCTTGCCGGTTGAGGTCGAGAACCTGCACGTCCCGACTTCCCACGATGAGCAACGTCGCCGCCTGCACCCGGCGCAGGGCAGCACCGGCCAAATCCGGCCGACCCCCCCGGGACACCACAGCCCGGATGGAGTGGTCATGTGCGGCTGCGACCAAGGCGGCCGCCGCTCCGGTGCTGGCCCCGAACAACCCCACCGGCAGGCCTCGAACGTCGTCTTGTTCTCTGATCTGCTCAACAGCGGTGCTCACCCGAGTGGCCAGCAGATCAATGTCGAAGCGCAACTGCCTGGTGCGCAGATCCACCTGCTCCTCATCCTCGGTCAATAGGTCCAGCAACAGCGTGGCGAAGCCACTTCGCTGCAGCACCTGCGCCACCGCACGGTTGCGCCTGCTGTGCCGCGAGCTGCCCGAACCGTGTGCGAACACCACGATGCCCACCCGCTGGGCAGGCACGACGAGGTCGCCAGCCAGCTCACCGCCCTGGGATTCGATGATCACCGGTACCGTCACAGGTCTCACCTCCACCCTCGATCACCAACCGCGGTGTGGTTTCTTAGCTGCGGGAGCACCTCGTTCGCCCAGCCGTCGCGCGGGAAGGGTCTGGGCGATGCCGGGAAGTGGCGACATTGCGTCTGCCGTGGCGGCGCGTGTCAAACCAACACGCCCAGCGGGCTGGTGAACGGGCGCTCAGGTGGCTAGGTTGCCTTGGCTACCGGCCTCCAGCAGCTTACGGATATCCGCGGGCAGCGCCTCGCCGACCTTGCCAATCAACCCGCCGGTGGTTGCCTCGTCGAGAACCTCGAGGACCACGCGCGCGCCGTAGACGGCGTCGGGCTCCTGGGCGCTGGCGCGGTCAGCCACTCGCTGCACGAACTCCGGCATGTCAAACCGCTCGCCGGCACCGCCCATCGTGACCGTCCGACGCAGGTGCTCCCCGATCTCCTGCGGGAGCTGGCTGGCCAGGTTGGTCACGGTCCCCTCCGGAATCCGCTCGCCCAGCGTCTCCAGCGTCGCGCGGGTCAATCGTTCCGCATCGCCCCGGCTCGGTAGCCGGGCCCGATGCTGCACCTGCCCAATGAACTCGTCATGTCGCATGCGCTCGGGATACCCGTACTCCGGCCGCCATACGCAGCAGACCAAGATCGTCAAGGCCGAGGCGGCGCCTTTACGGCTCCGCTGGATGACGTTTACCCACCGGCCGGGGACGGGTACCGGACTGCTGAGCACCAGCAAGATGAGGTGACGCCGATGATCAGCCGCAACCAGGTCATCCGCTGGCCGGGTCGCCACTACCGGCGGTGGCCGAGAGCCCAGCTGGGTCTTGCACTGGGTCTCGCCGGGGCAATCGGTGCCCTGGCCCAGTACTTCCTCGATCCCGTGCGCGGCCGGACCCGCCGGGCACGAGCCAGGGACCAGGCGTGTGCCGCGGCCACGCGGCCAGTCAAGCGACTGCAGCGCAGGGCCGAGCAGAAGGGCAGCTATCTGCGCGACCGGGCGCGCGGTGCGGTCCACGAGATGACCACCGCGCCCACGCCGCACGCGGACGACCGCGCGCTGACCGCCAAGGTCCGCAGCGAGGTTCTGGGGGACCCACGGTATGCCGACTACACCGTCAATGTCGACACCGTCGAGGGTGTGGTAAGCCTGCGCGGTCAGCTGCGCCGCCCGGATGAGATTCGCGACCTAGTCGCCGCGGTAGCGCAGGTACCTGGCGTGCGGGACGTCGAGAATTTCCTGCACCTGCCCGGGACGACCGCCCCGAATGTCGCCGGCCTGCAGGAGCCCGCGGACATGCGGGCCCCGGGGGCGGGTCGCTACCGCCGCTCTCCCTAGACCAGCCAAGACATGGCCGGTGACCTCCCCACCATCGAGCCGGCGACCCTGCACCTGGAGCCGGAGCAGAATTCCCAGCAAGGCCGCCTCGCCTTCCGGCCGCAACCTCCCGTCGCACACTCCGCCCGCCCTGGGCTGCGGGCCTTCGACGACGATGGCGCCCCACTAGGCCTGGTCTACGCGCCGCCATACGCCGACAATGGGCCGTTTCGGCTGGTCCTATTGCTGCACGGCGCAGGCGGCTCGGCGCGGCAGGGCATCGAGCTCATGCTGCCGGTCGCCGACGAGCACCGGCTGCTGCTGGTCGCCCCCAAATCGAGACTGCTCACGTGGGACGTCATCATCGACGGCTATGGCGCCGACGTGCGCCGCATCGACCGGTTGCTTGACGAAGTCACCGCCGCGTACCCGGTGGACCGGTTCACCGCAGGCGGCTTCTCCGACGGGGCGTCCTACGCCGTGTCTCTCGGCCTCACCAACGGCGACCTGCTCGACTCGGTGGTCGCGTTCTCACCATGCTTCGGCGCACCGCTGGTTCAGCACGGCAACCCGCGGTTGTTCATCTCCCACGGCACCAAAGACACCGTACTCCCGATCGACCGGTGCAGCCGGCGGCTCGTACGGCGGCTAACACAGAGCGGCTACCAGGTCACCTATCTTGAGTTCGACGGGCCACACACGGTCCCGACTGAGGTGGTTGACCGGGCCGCGACGTGGCTGGTAGATGCACCCAGCCGAGCGCAACGCGCAGATACGGCACCGGTGTGACCGACCGGCACCCGGTTGTGGATAGCGCATAGGCGGCGTCCACGGGCTTGCCTCAACTGCCTCGGTTGTCAGCGCCCTCCCGCTGTGCACAGCGGACCAGCTTATCCCTGTCCGCTGGAGTTGGAGCTTGAGCACCCGCCGCGCCGCATCGATCCGAACGGCCGAGGAGCAGGTCCGCAAGGTAACCGCGGCACCAGTCGTGGCGATCCCTCGGTCGACGAGCGGCAGCCACCACCCTCCGGCGGTATTGAATTGCGTAGCGCGGCGTTCAGTGACCATACGATCATCCCGAACCGGTACTCCCGCGACGGCGGCAACATCTCACCGCGGCCAGTGGAACCGCGGCCAGTGGAATGGGCACACGTGCCCGCAGGCACTGCGGAACTGGCCCTAATCTGCGAGGACCCGGACGCGCCGAGCGGTACGTTCGTGCATTGGGTGCTCGCCGGTATCTCGCCGGACTCGACCGAAATCGTCGAGGACCAGGTTCCCGAGACCGCAGTCGTCGGCCGCAACGGGTTCGGCGAACTGGGCTGGGGCGGTCCACAGCCGCCGATCGGCGACGAACCGCACCGCTACTTCTTTCACCTCTACGCCGTAGATCGGCCACTTGGGCTGCGGTAAGGCGAAGCTCGTTCAGTGTCAGCTTCCGTGTCACGGTCAATCTCATGCCCGCAGCAGCCAACCAATGTGAGCTCATGACCTGGACAATCGTCTACAAGGTGGCTGCGCCCATCCCGCCGGGAGAATGACCACCGTGGCACCTTCATTAGCGTGCCCTTCTCGCATCACTGACGAATCTGATGAACCGCTCAGCCTCGTCATCGGTCATCACCGCCGTGGTCACCCGTGCCCCCAAGAACGTGATCCACACCCGTGCACTGGACCCCAAGCCTTGGCGGGTGACAATGAGGGCCATAGTCGCCGAATCCGTGGCGGGAGGTCACCGGTGTGGGCGAGGTCGGATGATGGCGCATGCCTGGTGCCAGCACCGCTCGCAGGTGGGCCAGAGCCATTCCATGTCACCCTCGGCTCCTCGGGGTGAACCGCCCCGGGTTTCGTACCCCTTTCTGATCTTGGGAAGGATGGCGCGATGCCAGGCAGGAGCTACGACAGGGAGACCCGGGCGAAGGCTGTCCGGCTGGTCCGTGATCACGTGGGTGACTACG
>JALZHU010000228.1 GCA_030860695.1 Actinomycetota bacterium | reverse complement strand
ATCGCCTGCCATTGGCCAGGCTCTACGCTATGGCCCGCGGCCACCACAAGATCGTCTGACGTCCACACAACCGACGATGATCAGGCGGTGGCCGTCCTGTGTCCGGACCGACACGCTGCAAGATCAAGATCTACGGCTGGAGTACTAGTTGGAGCGGGATGTTCTCTGAGTTGTTGTCACCGCTGTCGTCGGTGGTGTTCTCTCTGGTTGGCGCTGCCCGCCCGTCTCGGCTTGAGTCCTTGACGTGGGACCGTTGTCTGGGTGGTCTGCGCCGTGAGATGAGGCCGTGTGCGGTGGTCGTGGCACTGGGCGGGCAGCAGCTGAACTATCAGGGCATCGAGAATCTCGCAGTGCTGCAGCGGCTCGTTTCGAGGTTCGCTGCACCGAGTGTTTATGAGCTGCTCTTTCGGGAGCCGAGCTGACTGTGTCGATGGACCGTTCGTTGTCCGTGGCCGGTTCGGGGTGTCTTTGTCTTGCTTGCGGTGGCAGAGGTGAGATGCTGCGGGGGTGGCAGGGCCACGACGGGTGTTTCTCAGTCATACCTCGGAGTTGGCGCGGTTTCCGGTGGGGCGGTCGTTTGTGGCTGCGGCGCAGGAGGCGATGGCTCGGGCTGGGGACGCCGTGGTGGAGATGGCGTATTTCGGGCCGCGGGAGGCGCAGCCGGGGCAGGCTTGAGCTCAAACGGTCATCGCGACACGGCTTGACCTGGGGCGAGGGCTCGTAAACTGGCCCCGCACATCGGGCACGCCCCTGGCATGCCCGCAAAGCTCGATGTGAGCCCTCACGAGGGTCCCAGGTCAAGCCGTGTCACGATGACCACTAGAGACCACCCCGCCTTCATCAAACGTACCGAGGATGTGTACGTGTCGCATCACTATGTAGCGAAGCTGTGGCGCGAGAATGGATTGAAGCCGCACCGGATGGGCACGTTCAAGGTGAGCAAAGACCCCGCCTTCGCCGAGAAAGTCGCCGACATCGTCGGCCTGTACCTCGACCCACCTGGCGGTGCCGTGGTTCTCTCGATGGATGAGAAGACTCAGAGCCAGGCGCTGGACCGAACCCAGCCGATGCTGCCGATCATGTTCGACGCCACCGAGAAACGCACCCACGACTACCGCAGGAACGGCACAACAAATCTGTTCGCGGCGCTGAATGTCGGCACCGGCGAGGTCTTCGGTGAATGCAAATCAACCCGTAACGGTGATGACTTCTTGTCATTTCTCAAGAAAGTCGTGAAACCTCACGCTGGCAAGGAGATCCATGTCGTCTTGGACAACTTGTCCACCCACACCACGCCGGAGGTAGAAGCCTGGCTGGAGAAAAATTCGCACATTCACTTCCACTTCACCCCCATCGGCTCGTCCTGGCTCAATCAGATCGAAACATGGTTCGGCATCATCACCCGCCAGTCCATCCGCCGCGGCACTTTCAGCAGTGTCAAAGTCCTCATCAAACAGATACGTGACTACATCGCCCACTGGAATGCCAACGCCTCACCGTTCTCCTGGACTGCTACCGCCGACGAGATCCTGGCGAAAGTCCGTCTCGTCGAGACTAATATCAAGAAACTCGTCGACAACAACGCCAAGTAAATACAGTGGAATCACGAGACACTAGCTGAGCTGGATTACTTCTCCCCGGCATACATGGTGACCTTGGAGAAATCCCAAGCAGAGCATAAGCGCTTCGCGGCATGTGCGGATACCCGTAGCAGCAATAGAGCCAGTGCGGTCGGCATCAGGGCAGACAGCGGCGATAACGGACTTCGTCGGCCAGTACGCCCCACACGTATTCTTGGCGACGATGTCCGTCCGACTGCCATCCGTCCGCCCGATAAAAGCGGTGGGCTCGTTCGTTGCCTGCGTGAACCCACAGGACGGCTTCGGTGAATCCCTGGCGGCTGAGTCGAGCTCGGGCCTCGGCAATCAGCGATCGCCCGATTCCCCGTCCCCACGCGTGCGGGTCAACGTAGATGGCGTACACCTGGCCAGCGTCCGCCGCATCCTCGTCCAAGGCCGGCCCAAGGGTCGCGAAACCGCACACGGTGGCATCGACGACGGCAACGACAGTGGTAGGGCTGCCGGGGCGAACTTCACCGAAGGTGTAGCGGGCCATGCGGTCTTCGGCTCGCAGCCCGTCGAGGTAGTCATCAGGGAACAATCCGCGGTAAGCAACCTGCCAGGACCGCACATTGACACCGGCCACCTCGGCGGCATCCTGCGGCTGGGCCTCACGCACAGTCATCACTCGTCCAGTATGCGGCCAACATGCGACCGGGCACCCGATTTCGGAACCGCCCGGCACGGCCTGCACGGCACCCACGCGGTCGGCGACATGTGAGTGCGTTCGGATGTCCAATTTTGACCAAATGCTGCGGGCAGTGTAGATCACGGCCCGTGATCGATCCTGAGATTACCTCCGCCGTCTCGACGCCCGGCGGGTGTGATGGCACCGCCCGCTGGGCGAGACCCTCCCGGTCATCTGCTCTGCCCACGCCAGCGGCCGAAGCCGCCGCCAGCGCCGGGCCGACGCGCCCGCTCCCCCAGGCCTGCGCAGTGGCACCATGGGCGGAGCAGGACGACCGGGTGGCTGAATCAGCCCTCAGAGCCCAAGGTGCCCCATGTCTTGCCGGGTGGGGCCTCCCCCTCGACATGACCCGGTTACACCCACCGCCGAGGCACCAACTGCGCCTCACGGGAACCGACACGTAACGTGACAAAGCGTCACTACGGTGCAGCAAACACCTCCGGGGAATCGAACCCCGAAGCAGCCCCTGACCAGGGCATTCGCACCGGCACATAAACGACTGGACACAACCCACCGCAAAACCACGGGTCACGGCACGATGAAACACACGGTGGACCTAACGTGTCAGCATAAGAACCAGGCCCTGCTGGTTGAGGGACCTGAGGTCACGATCCGTCCCGTTGGTACCCGCCGCGTGATGGGTGGTTCGCGATGAGCGCAACTACGATCATCACCGCGCGTTGACACCCGTTGCAGACCAGGAAGCTGGCCTGTAACGTCTACGGCGCGCGCCACCTCTACGCGCCGGGCGCTCCTCATCGATCGTCCGAGCGGCATGAGCCACTGCCCTAGAGCATCGACCAGCGGTGATGGTCGATTCCCGCCTGCAGCGCGGTGTCGGGGACGCCGAGCCGGCCCAGAGCCAGAGCGGCGGCCAGTGTATGTGCGAGCCTTGTCAGGGCGGTGATCTGCTCGGCGGTAGGTACCGGGCTCTTGCCATGCGCGATGCGGTTGCGTGCGGTGGCCATGGTCTCCCAAATGGGCAGCTGCCCGTCGACCCCCTCCAGTGCTAGGAAATCAGGCAGTGGGTCGGTGCGCCGGGTGATCAGGGCACGCAGATCGATGCCGAGGTCATGTTCGACGAGAGCGCTGAGGCGATGGGCCAGCTTATAGCCGTCGGGTGGGGCCAGACGCCTGTCCAGATAGGCCAGGTCATCGGGTGCCAGGCCAGGCAGGGCGCGGACACGGTCGAGTACCTCGCTGCGGACCTGCTCGTCGCGACCGGGCGGGGGCGGGCCGTGCAGGGCGTCGTGCAGACCCTCTAGCGCGGGCACCGCAGTCAGGAAACGGGCGCGGGCGCTGATCCCCGGTTCACGGCGCGGCAAGGTCAGATAGTCGTAGAAGGTGCGGTATTCGTCGCGCAGGGTGTGCCAGCGGGCCAGCACGTCGGCCAGGTCGACGCCGCCAGGACCCAGGCCGATCAGACTGGAGTGCACGTTGCTGACCATCACTTGGGGGTCGGGTTCGGCTGCGTCGTAGGAGGTCTGCTCGTCAATGTCGGCGCAGAACACCTGCACCGGCCACTGATCCTTGGCGGGATACACCTGCACCCAGGACACCGGCTGGCGGCGATCGGTGGCCAAGGTGGCGATCTCGGCCAGCGGAAGCACGTACCGGTTCATCCACTCGTTCACAGGCCGGCGCTCACCGATCACCCGCACCACCGGTGAGGTCGTGACGCCGAACCCGTATCAGGCGCGGTGGGCGATCGAGGCAATAAACTCCAACTCGACGCGGTCTCCATCGGAGGTGTGCCAGCGCTGGATGCTGTGCTCGCCCCACGTTGCTGAGAACTTCGTACCCACGTTGAGGGCTTGAGGAATCAATACTTCGCGCAGCGGACGCACAGTTGTCAGCTCGGTCAGGCCGCCGACCTGGAACTCCACCGAGGAGAACAGCAAATCCTCCGGAACCTCCCCGCCGACCAACGCCGTGTCCGCCACGAGCTGGGTTCGGCCAGGAAACAGGTGCCGCAGACATGCCTCAAGCAGCACGATCTCGTGGTTGGTCTCCAACCGCCCGCGTAGCCGATCAAGGCCCTCCTGGTGCGGAAAGCCCGCCACTCCTGGGGCGGGGACACTGCCGGGAGCCTCGGTCAGCCTACCGATCGGGCGTCGGCCACCCCGTAGATCCACACTTCCGCTGACCTGCGTATTTCCAAAGAACCACTTGCCGTCATAGCGCTCCGAGGTGAGCACCAACTTGCTCCCCATGGCCTCCAGCATCCCAGGAAGATCACCACGGTCGCCGGTGGGAGCACGAGAGCTGATCTTCGCCAGGTCCCAAGATCGATAAGAGGTGAACTGTGGGTGAACGCAACTGTGAGGTCCACACACTTCGCCTGCCATCCGCAGTCGACGAGGTGAGTCGCACTGCGACTACAACCTTGCCTTGGCTGCTACCGGCATGTGGCCGACGCCTGGGCGGAAGCCGGGAGGCAGATATAACACCTCGATAGCCAAGATCACGGCGGGTGGCCGTTGTCGATAGTTGGCGAACAACAAAGACGTAGAACGACCCTCAGCGGTATTGCACGAATAGCACAGCAGGCCGCGAACCATTCCACTGCCATGGTCGTGATCACGAACCAGACCACCCAAGATAGGCAGTTCACCACAAATGGCGCATCGGCCACCGTGCCACTGCTCCAACATCGCAAACTCGACGCGTTGTTCCGGCAAGATGTTCGCGTCGTCAGTTCTCGGCGACTGCGTAGCCGCGATCCGCAGCCGATCACGTACCGCCGAGTCGGCTGGCCACGCCCAACATGCCGGCCGCAACGTCGTCGCAGACGGGTCAAGGTCGGGCAGGAGCGGCCGACACGTCCGGCACAGCTTCGCTTCTACCGCCCCGACGCCGCTGCGCACGATCATGTTCAACACCTCACCGACGCCGATCCGCTGAGCACTACGGGAAAACCGGTGATCTAGCTCCTCGAAAACGGCGTCCAGATCTTCTCCGCAGCCATCAAAGAGTCCAGCGAAGGTGTGCAGGTCCGTGGGAAACGGTGCCAGCGCTGGCTTGGGCGGATATCGACAGCCCAGCCTGTGGATCTTTCCTTTGTTAAGGATGTAGGGGTAAACGGCCGGGTCAAGCTGTTCCTGTTCGCGCTCCCAACGTCGAGCAGCGGCGTCATAGCGGCTGCGAGCCTCCTCGTAGTACGGCGCGGCGCGGTCACACTCACCACAGCAACCGCTGTCCCAAAGCGTGGCCTGACGAAGCCAATCCTGCACGGTGCGCGCATCGACATCCCCTGCGGCTATGCGTTCCAGCATCCACAGCACGGCCGAAACGTCGATCAACCATTAATCGGTCCGGCCGCTTGAAAGACACATCAGCACGGAGTCGTCGATGCGATGACCGTTGAACTCCATGGAGAACGAAAAATCGCGACCACGCATGATGCTCCTCGCATTGATCGACCAGCCTTGCAGCCACCACCGGATCGTAGTAACTGAGTACGACGGTTCCACACGGTCCGATCGAAGCGGCTGGGGCGGGCGCTAGCAGGATGGACTGACGCGTCGTCACCCTGCTCGTGTGCCTACGCCGAGGTCGAACTTCGCGGAGTTCCGCCTCCCCGCCGAGAGTGATCATGAACTACGGTTCGCACACCGACACAGTTCTCCGCGAGAAGCCGCACGTCACGAACGGTGGTGGACCTAACGTGTCAGCATAAGAACCACAGTCTGCTGGTCGAGGGGCCGGAGATCACTGTCCGTCCGGTTGGTACTCGTCGCCTAGCCTAGTAGTGTCCCCCGATGAGTCTTTGATGAGATCATCACTGGGTTGACGGCGTTGCGTGCTTACTGAGTTGCTGCATCTCCTCGTAGGACGACGTAGATCGACCGGGCGCAGAACTATGATCAACTAGCCATACCAGGATCTGACTAGTCACGCTTGGAGTAGGTCCGGCAGCTCACGAAGATCGTGGAGTACTTGTGTGTTGAAGCGGGCGTTGATCTTTTGACTGTTGAGCATGGCGGTCCAGCTCCGCTCAGTAATCACCACGTCGCAGTAGGGCACTGCTATGGATAGCGCGGTGACGTCGTTGAGATCGTTGCCTTCCCATCGCTTTTGCGGATTCGACTGGCGGAGTCGCCGGAGTTCCTTCTCAACCCAGCGGCTTGGCATGGCTTCGACGAAACTGTTGATCAACTTCCGGCCGCCATCGGAAAGTCGATCAAGATCGACTTCTAACCGTTCCGCGGTTGCCAGGAGAGGCTCGACGATGTCGAGGATGGCCGTCGCGGTCATCATGTCACCGAGGCGGTGGTGGCCCAACTTCTCTAAGCGGTCTCGAACGGTGTTCTGGCCATCGACGAACTTGGCCACGGTCAGCCGCATGTGCTTGTTTAGCTGAATGCGTGTGTTTCCGAACTCCGGACAGTCGGCCAGTGTGATGAATTCAAGCTGCGCTTGGCCGTGTACGGTTAGAAGGTTCCGTAGGTCAGGTGCCAGAAAGTGGCCCTCGAACTCATCAGGTGCCGTGTAGGTGAACACGTCTGTGGCATGTACATGGTTGGCGCCATGTCCGAACAACTTGAGTGGCTGTGGTGGCTCGTAGGCCAGGCCGAGCACCTCGATCAAGGCAGCTTCGATCTCATACGGGACGATGACGTGGGGTGGCGCGATCGCGTCGAGACGAGACAGTTCGAGCATGGTACGGGCGAGATCGACACGCCTTTGGGCGACTGCCTGCTTGTGGGCCTCGAAGTAGTGGGCACTGCTGAGTGGGAACGACGCGCTTCCAGCCTCCACCGCAGCCTTGGCCGCCTCATACGCAGCGATGTACATCTTGCCCGATGCGTGGCCAGTACGAGCCCGAGCGAGGTCGATCCACTTGTTCTGATCGAGGTAGATGCGCAGCACTCGTCCAGTGTTCTAGACCGCCACCGACGACTGCCGTCGCCGAGCGCGTCACAAGGCCCGAAGGTCACCGTGCTGCGCAAACCAGTCTGGATGACCAGAGCCGATTCTGATCACGGGCTTCGGTTCGCACAATGACACAGTTGCCACAACAAAGCCGCAGGTCACGGCCGGTGGTGGACCTAACGTGTCAGCATAAGAACCAGACCCTGCTGGTTGCGGGGCCTGAGATCAAGATCCGCCCGGTGGGGGCTGGTCCTGGAGCATGCATGATCGTTTTTCTGCTGAGGATCTTCAAGCGGTGATCGATCTGTACATCTCAGGGGCTACCAGCTCACAGGTTGCCCAGCGGTTCGGTATCAGCGTGTTCAGCGTCAAACGAGTACTACGCGACCACGGCATACGCAAACGGGCAATGGCCACACGGTCGTCACCAAGCAAGTGAGCAAACTTGATTTTCAAGACTGATATCTCGGTCGCGCTCAGCGGCATGAGCGGACGTCAGCGCGGATGGGAGTCTCGAACCTGGCCAGCGTGCTTCGGGATCTTGTCCTGGTTGTTGAATCGGAGCCGGTTGCAGATCCGGATGAGGTCAATCGGTCGGTCCGACAGTTGCGCACCGAACTCACGGACCTGGACGTCCACCCCGACGTCCTCTACAGCCTCCGCTACAGGAACACCCCGACCGGCGGGCAGGCCCACCGCTCTGACGACATCACAGCCTCGCTTCCACCCGGTCCAATAGCCGAAGCAGAAGGTTGGCCAGCAGGATCACCTCGCTGGCCATGACCGGATCGTCGTAGCTCACGGCGCGGTGCGACGTCGGGTTCTTGAACAGCCCGATAGCCCCACTGAACAGGTTCATCGCTGCCTTTTGCTCCCCGCGGTCTGCTTCGGTGTCCGTCAGCGGCCCAGGTGGTGCGTTCGACGAGAACGCCTGCTGCATCAGCGGCACCCCCAGCAGCGAGTCAGGCGCGGCTGCAAGTTCGCGCACCCGGATCTCGACCTCGCGCATGGCGCCGAAGACGGCCAGCTCGTACTCGCCGAGGAGGAACTGCTGCTCCACACGCTGCGCAGTGCGTGGGTGCAGCGCCACACCGAGACGCTCGGCAGCAGTCAGCTTGGCGACGCCGTACTTCAGCGTCTCCTCGCCGAGTCGAGTCACTCGGTAGGCGTCGGCCGAAGACTGGGAAGGGTCTCGCACCACCAGTCCGTGCGCCATCAGCCATCCCCAGCCCTCGGCCAACGCGGCGCTGATCTCCCGCTCACGAGCCGTTCCCTGCTGCTCAGAGGCCCGCATCCAGTTCTGCCAGTTCCACCCGCCACCGGCCTTGTAGTCCTCAAGGATCAGAAGTGCGAGGGCGTTGATGGGCAGCGCCAAGGTCTCCTGCTTCGACCGATTCCATGCCATCCCGAGATTGTCCCAGCCAGCACGCGACCCGGAGGCACACCTCCGACAGCCACTGATCACAGCGCCTCGTAACTGTGACTTTGCAGGCTAGTTGGCGAAACGAGGCAGGCTAGTGTAGTGTCTTGCAATTAAGTTTACAGTTGTTATACTCTGGAGTATGAGTCGAGCAGCAGCGCCGTTGGCGATATCTGATGGGCAACGAGAAGTCCTGGAAACTTTGGTCAGGTCGCGGAG
>JALZHU010000465.1 GCA_030860695.1 Actinomycetota bacterium | reverse complement strand
CTCGACGCAGTCGCCGACGAACTCAATAACCGTCCACGTCAGACACTCGGCTGGCTCAAACCAACCGAAGTTCTCAACAAATTCCTGGTCGAGGCTGGTGGTGCATTCACCACTTGACACCGCCCCCACAATCCTATATTCGAGCCCCACAGGCTGTACCACCGCTTCCCGCTGAGCTTGCGCGAGGTCGAAGAGATGATGCTGCAGCGCGGGATTGTGGTCTGCCATGAAATGATCCGGCGGTGGTGTCAGAAGTTCGGGCAGACCTACGCCAACGGGCTAAGACGCCGGCGGCCACGTCCCGGCGACAAGTGGCACCTCGACGAGGTGTTCATCAAGATCGGCGGAAAGACCCACTACTTGTGGCGGGCGGTCGACCAGGACGGCAACGTGCTGGCTATTCTGGTCACCTCACGGCGCGACACCACGGCCGCGACTAGGTTTTTTCGCAAGCTGCTAACCGGCCTGGAGTATGTGCCCCGGGTAGTGGTCACCGACAAATTGGGCAGCTACCATGCGGCGCGGTGCGCCGTGTTGGAGCTCGGTCGAACATCGCCAGTCGAAGTACCTGAACAACCGTGCAGAGAACTCCCACCAACCCACCCGCCAACGCGAACGGGCCATGAAACGGGTCACCTCACCCCGGCACGCGCAACAGTTCCTGTCCGCTTTCAGCGGCATCTCCCCACACTTTCGGCCCGGCCGCCACCGGCTCCACGCCCGGGACTACCGCCGCGAGATGGCTGCCCGCTTCACCATGTGGAACGAGGTCACCGGGATCGCCACGGCCGCCTGAACCACCCCCGAGAGGACCCGACTACCCCTCCTCAACCACGCACCAGATGATCTCCTCCGCTCGTCAGACCGAACAAGTTGACAATGCCTGCTGGGTGACACATCGCGCCCTGAGCACCCCACGTGCGGCTCCAGCTGACTCCGCTAGTGTGATGGGGTCCCGGTGACGGATCAAGCCGTAACGTCTGAGAGCCACGACACGAATACATAAAGTGGCGCGTGCTCGTCCAAAGCAAGATTGATGGACAGGACTTCGTGACGTGAGTGACGGCAGTGGATGGTTGGGCAGAGCAGCGATTCTTATTGGGCTCGCGGCTAGTGTTGTGACCGTGCTGACCTACCTAGGAATCCACTACGCAAACACAAGCCAGCCATCACCCGGGGGGTCGAGTGGCGGCCTACCACCATCCGGAAGCATCCCCTCTCTGTCGCCTCAACCAGATACCACCAAAGCAGCCTAAATCGCTGCGGCGGATCAAGTGTGCATTAAGTGGTTCCAAGAGACGGGACGGCTGGAGGCGCTAAAGGATGATCTACAAAAAATAGATCGGCAACTTTGATTATATCGAGCATGCTTAATGAATGGCAAGCGGTCACGCCGCCGACAGCGGACCGGGAAGAGGTAGACGGCATAATCGCAGGCAGATGGCAAGATGCTGAACAGTTGGAGGAAGCCCAACACGCCTTAACCCTCGGCAATTATCCCCGAGCACTAGATTTAATCCACGAGTCGGAAAGGGGGTGATGCAGTGCAACATCAGCACGCGTTAAGGTACGGATTTCGCGTATTTAGATAATGAACGCGTATCTTCCACGGATTGGACATTGCAAAGTCGGGAGGCGTGGTGCGCCGGATAGTACGCAGGTTAGAAGAGCGCTGGGTACCGATGCGCAAGATACCCACGCGGGGGCAGCTGAAGGTCGTTACCACTTTAGCGATCATTAACATCGCCCTCTGTGTCGGGGCGATCGCGACCTCGATCGTTAACGAGCTAGACGAAGCCGGGAGGCACTCCTTCTTTTCCTCGGCCGCGTTCGGCGTCCTCACGCTCCTCGGCGCGGCGAGGGGGTATTGGACTAGATCCAGGTTCATCAACGAGTCCATCTATGAGGCGTGGCACGTCGAGGATGCGGTGCACACGTGGCGGAGAGACGAGTCGGCAATAAATTTATCGCGACTGATTGATAACCTGAAGTTGATCGTCCGTCGGCGTGATGTCCTCGCCGCGAGTGGAGAGTTCCATATCGCCCACGAGATCGACAGGGTTATCCGCGTATCCATCGATGCAGGGCTGGCGACGGAACGGCGCAGATGGGATGAAGCGAGGTGAGTTGGCGTCCGACCGTGACGGCTGGTGTGGGCACGGAGCCAATCCGGCGTGACCCGACGATTATCGCGGCGTACATCACCGGGATTCTCGGCCTCATCGGAACCATCTTCACCGTAGGAGTCCCGTTGATCCAGAAACTCCCAGTGATCGAGCTATTCCCCGGCTCAAGTCAGCAGGAGTGCGTGCGGGTGACCGTCGAGTACCGCAAGTTGCTACGCGAAAATCCCGGCTTGGTTGAAGCACTTCTGCTCCCAGGACCGGACGGCGTGTCAATACTGGGCAAGGACGACAGGGCGCGGCGCTGCGGTATCGGCGATGCGGCACTTCGCCGATTGGCGCAGCCGTGACCGTCCTACGCGGTACCTTGGAGAGGACGCAGGCCCGGACGACTACGGCTTGACCCTTCAGCTCCAGCTTCTCCAGCCGCTTACGCAACTCGTCGAGCTCCCCAGCGGTCACCGTGCGTTTCTTTGGGCGCTCAGCCACTGTAGCGGCCTTGTGCGGGCACGGGTCGACCCCCGAGGGGGCGCCGTCAACTTGGTCGTCTGCCTTGTGGCTGGGAGGATCGCGGGGTTGCTCGCAGTGAGGTGGGAGGGGCTGGGCTGGTGGGGGTGGCGGTG
>JALZHU010000227.1 GCA_030860695.1 Actinomycetota bacterium | reverse complement strand
GGGACCCTCGTGAGGGCTCACATCGAGCTTTGCGGGCAGGCCAGGGGCGTGCCCGATGCGCGGGGCCAGCTTACGAGCCCTCACCCCAGGTCAAGCCGTGTCGCGATGACCGTTTGAGCTCAAGCTGACTTAAACGGCCCCGGAAATTCCTGGCTTTTCTCCGGTGTTACCTGTGGGGTTCCAAAAGTCGACCATTTACGCTGATCAGCGGCTTTATGCCGCTCGTTCGTACTCGTTGATCAGGCCGCCCAGAACTGGGCGACGTTTGATCCGTTCATAGTTGAGGTCCGCTGCGGGATGCGTCGGCCGTGGTGGGCGAAGTTCGCGGGCGCGGTGGGGTCGTCGACCGTTGTAGTGCCGAACGTAGTTTGTGAGCACCATACGCAAGTGCCGTTGATTGAAGATCAGCATGCGGTCGGTGAGTTCGGCTCTGACTGTCCGCACGAACCGTTCGGCGAAGCAGTTCGCCCGTGGGCAACGCGGAGGAATCCTGACCACGCGGATGCCCACATCGGCCAGGACGGCGTCGAACGACGCGGCGAACTGACCGGCCCGGTCTCGGATGAGGAACCGGAACTGGGTGAGGCGATCATCGAGATCCATGGCCAGGTTGCGGATCTGCTGGGTGGTCCACCGGCCGTCTGGATTCGTGGTGGTGCCCAGCACGTGCACGGACCGGTTGCCGACCTCCAGGACGAAGAACACGTAGATCCGCGTGAGGGTGACTGCGCAGTCTACGTGGAAGAAGTCACACGCCAGCATGGTCGACGCTTGGGTGCGGAGGAACTGTCGCCAGGTCGTGTCGGTGTCCCGGACCGGCGCTGGAGGGATCCGCAACCGCTTCAGGACGCGGCGGATCGTCGATGCCCCAACGCGATGACCGAGCTTGAGCAACTCGCCTTGAATTCTTTGATATCCCCAGCGGGAGTTCTCCCGGGCCATGCGCTCGATCAGCACGGCCAGGGCGTCCTCGACAGGTGGACGGCCGAGGCGGTGGGGATAGGTCCATTTCTTGGTGACGAGGTGACGATGCCAGCGCAGGATTGTGCCCGGCGTGACCAGGCGATGCCTCCGCAGCATCGGCGGCAGCCTCCGGACGAGCGCGGCGAAGACCGCTCGATCCGCCCAGTCCAGGCGGGCTTCGGGGTGGCTCTGCGTAGCACGGCGACTTCGTGACGCAACACTAGGAGCTCGATGTCCTTGGATGCCGACGAGCGGCCCAGCAATAACAGCAGGTTCACCAGCTGGAGGAAGATCAAGTAAAGGAGACGCAACGACACGGCTCACGGTCATGCCCTGCCGACCGAGCCCACCGATCACCGTGGTCAGAGAGCCAGGCCGACTTCTGGAACCCCACAGGGAGGCTGAATCTCATGGGTTTGAGGACTTCGACGAGAGCCGCGATGCCGACGACGGGAGATTCGGCTCGTGCGTTGGAGCTGATCGAGTCACTCACTGGCGCCCTGGTCGCTGCGGCAAATCCGCCGTCCATGAGCTACCGAGGTGATAGCACGGCCTACCGCCGCAATCACCGCCAGCTCAAGCGGATTCTCGTCGCATTGGGGATCAAGCAGCCCCTCCCCTGGCCGAACCTCGAGGAGGGAGTCGCCGCCAAGTCGCAGTTCCGACACACCTAACGGCACGCTGATGCAGTCGAGGACTGCCAGAGAGGGTGCCGACTCAGATCGTCGACACCGCTCTAGGCTGGCCGCCATGTCTGCCACCGGCACGCACGCTCAGGCAAGGTTCTGGATCCGGTATGCGTTGTCCTTACTGCGCAGCCGGAACAGTCACCACGAATTCGAACACCTGTGCCGAGACTTCGCGCGGGCTCGGATCAGCCAAACCTCCTTCCCGCCACCGGCCCGGTTGGGGCAGGCGGGGACCAGGGACGAGACTTCGAAACATTCTACTCCGACATGGCCGAGCTGCCAGTTACGGCTCTCGGATCGAGTAGGACGATTGCGTGTAGTTGCAGTCTCCAGTCGGACGGTGTGCAGGCCAAGATCAAAGAGGATGTTGGCAAGATTGCCAGGGGTAGGCCGGTCGCTGCCGTCTACGCATTCTGTGAGTCGGATCTGCCAGTCGGTCACCGGCACGAGCTTATCGCCTGGGCAAAAGCCGCCCACGGCCTCGCGTTGGAAATCATTGACGGCAATGCGCTGGCTGAACTTCTCGCCGCACCCGAGTTGTTCTGGATCGTCGAGCAATACTTGCATATACCCGCTGAGCTTCTCCATCAGAACACGGCGGAAAGTAATGACGCGCACGCATGGGCTGCAAGCGTATCACCTGATTACCCCCGACCTCAACTCCACCGGTACCTGCTGGCTACATGCAGCGCAGCCGCAGAGCATTCGTATTCCTTTCGCTCCGGACTGTCATTGGTGCAGACTCCGGCGTTGCGTGATGTATATGTTGACCAGAATCTTATTGACCGGACTGAGCGCAACGATGGTGAAGGTGGTGATGCAGATACGCCTGTATCTGTTACTTGGCGCCAACTTTTGGACCGACGACGTCACGTCCTGCTTACCGCTGGCCCCGGGACGGGTAAATCAAGTCTTCTTCGTCATATCGCTGATATACTGGCTAGTGATTGGTTGGCCGGCCGTCACGCCCCGTGGGTTCCGGTACGACTACACGCCAGGGCTTTCGCTGAAGACAAGCCATTAGCGCAGACGATCCGCGATGGCGTCACTACAGAACTGGGATTCCGACTGTTCGGTGAGCTGCCGTTGCGGTTTTTTCAGACCGCTGCACTGCCCAACGTGCCATGGCTGATGCTCGTGGACGGACTGGATGAAATCCAAGAAATGGACAGGCGGGAGACGGCTCTCCAGGCAATTATGGAAGGAACGACCCATCCCCACTGGCGATTCATTGTCGCCAGTCGACCACTTCCTGCCGGTGATGTTAAGGCCGCGTGTACAGTTCTCACGGCTTGTGAGCTGCGGCCTTTCGACGACAAGGGATTGTCCACCTTCGCCGAACGGTGGTTCACACGACTAGAATTGCCCAATGCACGCGAACTTGCCCACCGTCTACAAACACATGTGCAACACAAAGATCTTCGGCGATTAGCCGAGACTCCGCTGGCCGCAGCGCTGCTTTGTGTATTGTTGACGGAAGAACCCGAACAACCGTTGCCAGCGAACCGAACAGTGCTATACGAAAGGTACATCGATCTCGTACACCGCAGCGGTAGCGTGCCAATAGAGTCCGTCGAGCACGCCCTGCATGATCGCAGCCTGCTGTTGCTTGAGGACCTTGCCTACGAATCTCATCTCGGCGAGCTCGACGCACCTTTGCTCACCAGGGCATTGGAGTGGGCGACCGAGAACGGACTCTTTCCCGGTCCAGGTGGCCAGCATACCTGGGAGCGCACAGTGCATGACGTACTCTGCGGGACAGGTCTGGTCGTTTCCAGTAGCAGAGCCGTGGAGTTTGCTCACCAGGCGTTCGAGGAGTATCTTGCCGCAAGGCATGTAGTGCGAGTAATCACACCGATGACTGATGCGGAACGTCGGGATACTCTTAAACAGCTCGTACATGATCTCGCTAATATTGACGCTGAGACGTTCTCACAACTTCCCCTGCTGCTCTGCGGAATCTGGACGGCGCGGGGATACCCCCTCGATTTCCTGGCGGCAACGCTGGCAAACGAATTGTGGCGAGATGGGCCGTGGCTAGTCGCAGATCTGTTGGCGGAAGGGCTTCCACTCGGTGCCGAGACAGCGACGGTGCTCAGGAATCTCGCCACCGACCGGTATGCCGCCGAAGACGCCGATCGGGTGACCGCAGCTGATGTGCTGGGAGAGCTGGATTATGACGCGAGTACAAACATTCTGCTCGCGATGGTAGCCGACATTGATATCGTCGATGGTGGCGATCGCGTCACCGCCATTCGCACATTGTTGGCGAGGGGCAAACCAGCGGTGACGGCAGCCGTCGTTCAGCTTGTGAAGTGGGCTGATCCGCGGTATTGGGAATTTCCACACCGGGAGAATGCGCATGACCTTGTGACCGACCGGGTAATAAATGAAGAGGAGAGGCTAGGTGGCCTTTCCGCGATCCTTGAAAATCCGTACCAGCGTGACATTGACCGGGTCCATGCCGGCGTGCTACTGGTCGAAGCACAGGGAGACCCTGCATATCACCGATTGAAGAAAATTAGTCTTGAGGGCAGGTTAGCCTGGACCCTTGGAGAGGTCTTTTTCTATCGCGATTGCGACGAAACCTTCTCGGTATTATATCGGATGGTTGAAGATTTTGAATTAGACTTCGACGTTCGGTTTAGTGCCGCTGATGAGATACAGATTCGCTTCGGTAACGATTGTGCTGCCTCGGCCTTCCGGGACTTGGCGGAGGATCGTCGCTTGGATCACGAGCACCGGATCAAAGCTACCAGAGAACTCGCTGAAATTAAATGCGAGATCTCTTCTGTGGCGCTCCCTTCACTTCTTCAACAACTTGGACTAAAAGATATTTGATTAGACCACCGCAGGAACTTCCTGATCGGTGACATGCGGACGCGTCGTAGCGTCCTCACTGGCAGCACCGCCCACAACAATGCCATCTGATCTGCCATACTGCCGGACATGTGGCCTGAACTGACAGTCAGAAGCTGGCAGGGTGTCCTTGCCCGGCGCGATCCCGAGTGGAGGAGCTGGGACGATGACGACTACGAGGAGGCTAGCGAAGGGCGCCGTCTACATGAACTTCGGGGACTCATTATGGCTCAAGTTGCTGAGATCGAGGATCTACTGAAGCAACTGCTTAAGAAGGCCGATGAACTTAGATTTCGGCTAAAGCCAACAAGAACAGTCGCTTAACTACAGGTGTAGCACTCAATCGCATCGAGATGCTGCTCAAGGACTGGGATCTCTTGCACGACCTCGGTGGACAGATCGAAATAGTTCGACGCGTCATCAAACGTAGAAATGCGTTGGTTCACGCAAGAGTACATATTGGGTTTAGTCAGCTCGGCGAATATGGGCCCAGAGAACCGGTGATTGCATTGCTGTTCAGCAACGATCCAGGTATGGGCGCGTCCGACATAGACGAATTTGATCTTGAGCGAGAGCTAAGCCTTGTTCATGTTGCCTTAGATGCTGCGGTGGATATTTAGCAATGCGCAGACGACTACATCTCTCGGAGGGTGGCTGACCGGAATCTGCCTTATGCGACCGCGCGGCCACCCGGTAGCGGCGCGTCAGAGAGAAGCTCCGGCTTAACCCACACGCCGGTACGGTAATAGATGACGAGTCTTGGATCAAACTTGCGGGAAGCTCGTAAAGCGCGGTCCGGCGAAGCCGAAATCGTACTAATCATTGAGCATTGTTCAGTACTGCCCAGTTGAGTCGGTAGAATTCGAGTGCGGCGACCGCAGTGAGATATATGGCGAGTTTTCGCAGCAGCCGGGCGGTATTCGGTGGCTAGGATCTTCCAGTTCTTGAGGTGGGCGATGGCGCGTTCGACGGCGGAGCGGATACGGACAGGTGCTTGTTCGTTTTTTGAGCAGGAGAGTTATCCTTCGGTGGTTCTTCAGCGGGGTGACGACGGGTTCGCCGGGATAGCCCAGATCGGCAATGACCAAGGTATCGTTCATGTGCTCGGCTAAGACGACGGCCAGGCCGGTTTCACGCATGAAAGGCGGTCACATCGTGGATGGATCCAACGATCGGCTCATCAACGTGACACAACCGGTTCTCGGTGCCCGACAGGGATCCGGATCCCCGCCAGCTCCGGCGGCACTTGCCGGAATCGCTCGTATCAACGACACGCCACCCAATCGTGGCGTTTGAATAATGCTCCCGGGTTCCAAGATAGCCCTCTACCTATGGACACTCTTATTCTAAAAATTCCCGAACAAAAGAGTAATCCAATCCAGCCAGGTAGCCAGTGGTCCCACCTAGATCAGATCTCTGGCCGTAAGTCGTAATTACAGTTCTCGCCCGTAATTCACGGACACCTGGCGTCTTATCAATCGGAACGTCACCACACATTGATTGAGAAGGATACGGTGCACTCGGTGGCGGAAAACAGTTCACCGACCAGTCGATGTATTTGTTACACAATTGGCCGACTCCCCAATACTCGAGCTTGTTATTCTGCGCCTCGGTTGATCGTGCATTATGCAAAGCACCGTCACCCTCCAACAGGGGACCCGGATTGCTTACAGGAACACTATAGACGGCCGCAGTCGGCTCTTGTGACACATCCGCAAAAGTAGATTTATTTATAACTAATTCCTGACCGCCGAACATTCGAAACTTCGGCTGCACCTTTGCATTGCAAACTTCAACAGTATACAGGACAAGTGAATTATCGTACCAGATTGCTTGAATCCAAGAGTCTCCTCGTCGGTAGGCTGACTCAATTTTCTCGTCAACGCTGCCGTCTCTTATATCTTTGAGAGACCTCCGCGCCAGGGGTGCCCCAAAGATATCATTGACACGTTGCTCGGTCATTCCGAGTCGTAACTCTTGAAGGGAAATTCGTTCTTCTCGATAAGGATCTATCTGATCGCGTACCCAAGCGATCGTTCCTTGGAAGAGGCCTCCTAGCACGCCGACAGCGCCAATAATTGAGGTGAGGGTTAATACAAGCGCAACGAGCTTGTACTGTCCCCACGTTGATGGATCTTTAGCCTCTGGATTTTTCGTCATGCACGCCTTTCATCTCCAATGGAATCGAGCTATGTCTCAATCGGCAAGTCACTAAATTGATTGCAACAGCGCCACGCCAGTATATCAGTGGTGCCGATGAGTTGGACAGTAGAGCAACTTTTTGTTTTGTGAATCTGACACTTTAAATCACGGCAGCTATTAGCTTCACCCCGTTAGGAAGTTCAAGGTCAGGTTAGGGTTGTGCCATCCAGTACATGGTTTGTCAAATGGCCCACCCCTGAAGCTCAGTTTCTGCATGTACCAGACACCCACACCCACTTGTGAACTCGGGGATAAGTTAGAACTATATGTCGCGTGCGGCGTCTCACCAGCACTACCGACATTATTAATTCCTGCGTACCGCATGACTTGAGCTCCGAAGCTCTATAGCTTATTGTGGTCATAGAAGACCTTCGGACCAAGCTGCTCACATGCATCTTTAATTCGTTCGACATAGTCGCAATGTTCCCCGGCAAAAAGGCTAGATCGTACATATCAGATCGATTGCTTATGCACCACATCGTACCTGACCTCTGGCGCGATCCAGAGTTTGGTGCCATGCAACTCATCGACTACCGAATCGCTGACTCAGAACTCCCACATGAAGCCGACAACAGCCCTCTCAACGAGTTCTAGATGGCGGTGGACCGCATGCTCTGGATCGAGCTTGGTAGTCTCTTGTCGTAACACACTCGTATCCGACTCCCGGTAGTCGGCCCACTCTGTCCACCAGATTGCGCGTGGTAACTTCTGAGGATCGAACTGAACGCGGAGCACCATGTCTTCGACGCGTCGATGAGCAGCTCTTCGAAAGAGTGGCTCGACTGACTCAGTATAGTGGAATCGAGTGGTGTACTCCATCGTGGCTGTATCGTCCCGGCTAAGCACTTGAGGGAACCGTAGGTCAACAGCCCACAATGTACCGGCCACACGATAGGGCGCGCCCGGCGTGCCCCCATGCACACGTTCAACCGTTACTTCGTTAGTGTCAAAACTGTAGCGGTGCGCATCTAAGCCTGTGGGTGCCGAACTGGTCGTCCACGTCATGCGGCCTGGGTGTATTCGTGTATCAACCCGTCGAGCAGGTCGCGACGTCGGAGGCGAAGCTGGGATGGCGCCCCAGGCGGTGGTAGTGGCCTCAGTGGTGCTGCTTGGTTGAGCGCGCGGTGCGGGCGATGGTCGTTGAAGTGCGCCACGTACTCGGCCAGCACCGCCATAAGATGGCGGCGGTTGATGATCATCATCCGGTCCAGCAGCTCGCGGCGGGCAGTGGCGATCCATCGTTCGGCGATCGCGTTCGCCCGGGGTACTCGTACCGGTGTGCGCAGGATACGAATACTCTCGCTGGCGAACACGGCATCGAACATGCTGGTGAACTTGCTGTCGCGGTCCCGGATCAAGAACGTGAACTGAGTCGCGCGGTCTCCGAGGTCCATGACAAAGTTGCGCGCCCGCTGGACCACCCAGGCACCGCTGGGGTTGGCGGTGACTCCCAGGAGGTGAACGCGACGGGTCGCGTGTTCCACCACGAATAGCACATACAACCGCTGCAGCAGCAACGTGTCGACACAAAAGAAATCGGTGGCGAGAATGCCCCGGGCTTGCACCCGCAGGAACTGCCGCCAGCTTGACCCGTCACGGCGAGGCGCGGGATCGATGCCAGCCCGCTTCAAAATCGACCACACGGTACTAGCCGCAACCTGGTAGCCAAGCCCAGCGAGTTCGCCGTGGATGCGTCGGTAACCCCAAGAGGAGTTCTCGGCGGCCAGCCGCAGCACCAACCGCCGCAGCTCGGGTTTCGTGCGCCGGCCGCCGCTTCGGTGGCCTCGGGGCTGGGTCCAGCGTCGCTTCACCAGATCGCGGTGCCACCGCAAGATCGTAGCGGGGGTGACGATCCGATGTAGTCGACAAACGGGGGACAGCAACCGGGCCAGTGCTGCGAACACCGCCCGGTCCGCCCAGGACAGTCGCGGTCTGCTGACCTGGCGGCGTAACACGGCGACCTCGTGGCGCAGCACGAGGATCTCCGCGTTCTTCGATTGTCCACCGCGAACGAGCAGTCCCAGCCAGGCAACCAGCTGACGGAAGATCAGATATAGCAGTCGTACCGCCACGACCGACGATCATGCCCCACGGCAACTGTCCAGCGATGCCGCAGGCCACCGCCGCGGATGGCCAGTTCGGCACCCACA
>JALZHU010000226.1 GCA_030860695.1 Actinomycetota bacterium | reverse complement strand
GTCCAGCCCTACCTCAGCACAGCCACCAAATGGGGACTCGACACCCTCAACGTCCTCACCCAGCTGTTCACTGGCCAGCCCTGGCTACCACCAGCCCCCGAACCCTGCTGAATAGCTACGAGCGTAAGGTCGCCAGACCTGTCTCGTGGCAGATTGTGAACGTCGAACCAGCGAGCGACGACCTGGTCGACGAATGCCGCGCATCTGATGACCACGTCTTCTCTGGTCAGTATCTGGCGGTGGCACTCGTCGAGGTAACCGGCGAGGAGGACCACCTCGGCAAGGCTCGGTGCAGGCCCTAGGGCGGCGCGCATTTCTGGCGATTCCTCGAAGGCCAGCAGTTGGTCTCGGATATCGACGTCAGCTTCCGGAATCTTGCAGTACAGGTGCTTGTCGAGCACCTTCTTGACGTCGGGCTGACGGTGGTCGGCGATGTAGCCGGCGACTGCCGACGTAGGTAAGAAGTCGGATTCGACGATGAGCACACACCAACACTTCTCCTTCTCGAGCAAGGCAATGAGACGGTCCAGGTGCATCTCAGTCAGCGCAATGGCGCTTGATGTGAGGAGCTCGCCCAAGTAGCCACCTCCGCCCTTGAAAGCCTCCGCCGTCAGCGAGTGGACCTCGGCCGTTGGGTCCAGCCGGGAGATTCGACCGCCTGCGACTGCGTCGAGCAGGTGCAGCGCGGTGGTGGTTCTTCCGGTCCCGGCGGAGCCACGGAGCAGAACCAAGCGCCGGTCCTGCAGCATGCTCCGTACGGCGTCGTAGTCGTCCGCCTCGACATACGATGCGCGGATCCGCTTCAGCTCCTCGGCACGGACTGGACCGGGGCTCAGCGTGGCCGTGCTGGTTGCGTACACATGGGTGACATTGCTGACCACATCGCGGAACGAGCTTTGGGCCACGACTGGTCCAGAATCCTTGAAGTTCAGCCGTCCCAGCCGGTAGGCGGCTCGAATAGCTGCGTTGCTTTCGATCACATGCTCTGTGGCGGTGTCGAAGGGGTCCGGTGGCTTCTCCTCGTCCTCGGGCGCCTCTGAGCTCTCTGCGGGTTCCTTGGCCTCGTGATCCTTCGCTGGATCTTCGACAGCCTCGGCTGCCTGATCAGTGCTTCCGTCCCCGTTCATGTCCGGGGCCTGTCGTTCTTGATATCGCGAAATGTGCTTTGGATGACTATCGGACCGCTATCACGGATCTTCATCCAGCCGACGCCTCCGTGGGTGGTCTCCGCCGGAGTGGAAGGGACCGGGTCGGGCTCCGGTGCGCTTGTCGGGCGCGGAGGGATCGAGTAGCCCGGCACATACAGCCACACGGGTCCGTGGTACTCGGCCGTGTGCAGCGGGTACTTGCGGTAGTTATCCGGGAAGATGAACGGTTCACCGTGTCGAACGACCTGCTGGTAGATGAAGTCCGAGACCGCCACCACCATATTGGCGTCAGACGCTGCGCTTAATGTTCCTTTTGCCGGCTCGCAGCTGGCCAATCGACAGGCAACGTTGACGTTGGTGCCCGCGACTCCGTGGTCGTCGTGGTGCAACTCTCCCGCATGGATGCCGACCCTGACCCTGATCGGCTCCTTGAGTTGCGAGTTTCGCACCCGTAGGGCTTCGTGGAGCTCGTTGACCCAGCGCCCCAGCATCAGCTTCTTGGGAATGTCCGCGGTCAGGACGAGCAGGACGCCATCGCCTCTGTCCTCCGGAAGCCGATACTGAGATCGATTCTGGTCTCTGCGAACGCCGACTGGACAACATCATGAACGACATCCCGCAAGATCAGCTGGCCGGGATCGGTCCGCTGCCCGGAGCCCTGCACGTCGAGATTGATGATGAGGTGGTGGAGCGCGTCGGTCGACATGACACCTCTCCTCGCTCAGAGGTCGAGATGAGGATGACACGCAACAGGGGTGCATGGTGTAGCCAAATTCACACGGCGTCGATGGCGCGCTTATGGCCTGGCGAGTAGTTCAAGGAGCTCCGGATGGACGACGACCAGCCGTCGTGGACCGGTCCGGACGATATCCCGTTCGCGGAGCACGCGAAGCGCCTTCGCCACCGCTTCGCGCGTGGCGCCGATCGACGCCGCGAGGTCGCGCTGGGGCAAAGCGGGGCTGATCGTGATGCTTTCGTCGGCGTGCACCCCCTGCTGCCTCGCTAATTCGACAAGGAGGCGGGCGAGCCGTTGCAGGACGGTCGCCGAGACCAGTGCCCTGCGCTCGGCGTCGGCATCCCGCAAACGGGCTCCCAAGTTGCGCATGTATGCGGCTGCGGCCGCGGGGTGTGTCGTGAGGTAGCTCATGAACCGGTCACCCGTAACAACAACCAGACTGATGTCATCCAATGCAGTCACGGTTGCGCTGCGAGGGCGCCCGTCGAGGGCGCCCGTCGAGAGCGGCCAGGTCTCCGATCACGTCCCCGGTGCCGCGTATCGCAAGAATCAGGGAGTCACCGCGGGCAGTCGGGGTGGAAACCGTGACCCAGCCGGCTGTGATCAGAGCAACGAAACGGGACTGCTCGCCCTCGTGCAGGATTGAGATCCCTCGGCGCACCTGACGCGCACTGCCCAGGGCCAGCAGCGCCTGACGATCTCGCGCAGTGAGAGCGTCGAGCAGTCTCCTGTCATCGCCGAGCAGGCTCACTGCGCCCCACCGACGAGGCACCTGACTGGGGCGTCGCCGACCTGGGAACCGCTCACGAGGTCATGTCCGTCCCTAGCCTGCCCCAGAATGAAGTACTGCGCTGGACAATGTTGACCGGTCTATTAGGTGAGCCTACCTTTTCAATAAGGAATGGATCGCGTTAAAGGAGCCGGGATGCGGCGAGGTTTGCAGTCCTTCGTACTGGTCCTTCCCCTGGCGCTAGCTGTTACCGCGTGCTCGGGAGACCAAGGCGCCCGAACCACCGAGCAGGGCGGTTCGCCGCCCGCGAGCGAGACCCAGAGAGTCCCCGCAGGTGTCGCTACGCAGTACGCCACAATGGAGGAGGAGATCCGCGAGGCTGGTGGCGAGCAAACAGCCGGGCCGTGGCGGGTCGGATACATCGTCGAGGCGGCCGAGCCATGGTACGAGATCCGGGATGGGCGGCAGGTGTTCCGGCAGCCGGCGCCCGGCGAGACTCACCACATCGAAATCCTCCCGATCGAGGTCGCGACCGGACGGATAGTGCCCGACGTGCCGATCCGCCTCGAGGTGATTGACGCCTCCGGCGCGGTGATCGACGCTCAGCCGCTGAACTTCTACTACAGCACGTTTTTCCACTTCGCTAATAATTTCCGGGTTCCCCAGCCGGGCACGTACACCCTGCGTGCCACGCTCGGCGTGCCCCAGTTCAACCGGCACGCTGAGGCTGGCCAGCCCGCGCCGCTGGCTGAAGGCGCCACCGTGACCTTCACCGGGGTCAAGCTGTCCGCGGAGGGCTGAACCTGTTCCATCTCGGTGTTCAAGCCATGGTGCCGCACGCCACCGGCCGCGACATGCCGGGGATAGCGTGTGCCACCATGGGGCGGCTGGTGGTCATTGAGGGGTTGGACGGGGCGGGCAAGCGCACTCTCTCTGACGGGCTGGTCGCCGCGCTGACTGCACGGGGAGCGAAAGTCGTTCAGATGGCGTTCCCCCGCTACGGCATCAACGTACACGCCGACCTGGCGCGTGACGCGCTCTACGGGCGGCTGGGTGATCTGGCCGCCTCGGTGCACGGTATGGCGGTGCTGTTCGCCTTGGACCGGCGTGACGCCGCGGACCAGCTGCGTGCGTTGCGGCGCCGCTACGACGTCGTGTTGCTGGATCGCTACGTGGCATCCAATGCGGCATATGGGGCGGCGAGGCTGCACGAAAACGCCGATGGCCCTTTCGTCGCATGGGTCCGCGGGCTGGAAGTAGACCGGTTCGGTGTGCCGGTGCCTGATATCCAGGTGCTGCTGCGGGTGCCGATGAGTATCGCGGCTGCCCGTGCCGACCGCCGGGCGAAGGCCGACCGCGCGCGAGCAAAGGATCTGTATGAGACGGACCGTGGACTGCAGGCTCGGTGTGCGGCCGTCTATGACGGGCTCGCCGCCGGTGGCTGGCTTACCCCATGGTCTGTCATAGACGGAATTACTACTGTTAGCACCACTGCCGTCACTGACAGCACCGGATCGACGCCCAGCGATCTGGCGGTGCAGATCCTCGGTGGCTGAGCCGATATCGCGTGGCTTCACCACCGCCCGACCGGCGGGAGCGTCGCCCGCAGTGCCACGATGGTGTACATGGCAGCTCGTGTGCTCGTGGTGGAGGATGATCCCGCGTCGGCAGAGATGTTGGCTATCGCGCTGCGCCAGGCGGGTTTCGAGACCGCAGTGGTCGGCGAGGGTTCTAAGGCCTTGCCCGCGCTGCGTGAACTGAAGCCAGACCTGGTGCTGTTGGATCTCATGTTGCCGGGCATGAACGGCATCGACGTGTGCAAAGCGATCCGTGCTGAGTCCGGGGTCCCGATTGTGATGCTCACCGCCAAGAGCGACACCGTCGACGTGGTGTTGGGCTTGGAGTCCGGCGCCGATGACTACATCGTCAAACCGCCCAAAACCCAGGAGCTCGTGGCGAGGTTGCGAGCTCGGTTGCGCCGCATCGAGGCTGATCCCGCCGAGCAGCTCACTATCGGCGACCTCACTATTGACGTGCCCGGTCACCAAGTCAGCCGAGACGGGACGCCGATCTCGTTGACGCCGCTGGAGTTTGACCTGTTGCTCGCGCTGGCCCGCAAGCCGCGCCAGGTGTTTACCCGCGAGGTGTTGCTCGAGCAGGTCTGGGGCTACCGGCACGCGGCGGACACCCGATTAGTTAATGTGCACGTACAGCGACTTCGTTCCAAGGTCGAGCGGGACCCCGAGCATCCCGAGGTGGTGCTGACCGTGCGCGGCGTCGGGTACAAGGCCGGCACACCGTGAGCACTCCAGCAGCACGGATTCCCGGTTTAGGAATCACTCCACAGTGAAATCGGTCGCCGGCCGGGCTACAGATGCCCTGCACTCGGCCACCAGAGCGGCCGGTGAGCTGGCCGCGGTGGTTGGCACGGCTTGGCGCCGCTCCCTGAAGATCCGGGTGGTGGGCAGCACCGTGGCGCTGTCTTTGACCGTCGTGCTGGTGCTGGGCATGGTGTTGCAGGCCCAGGTTGCCCAGCGGCTGATCGAGAACAAGACGCAGGCCGCGCTGCTGCAGGCCGAGAACAGCAGGGTCTTGGTGGAATCCGAGCTCGGCGCTGTCGATCCCACCTCGGCGTCGCTGGCCGCGCGACTCACCGCCGCGGTCGATCGGATGACCAACCCCGACCCCACCGCTACCGGTTCCGCGACGGTCAGCGCCGGCGCATACGAGCCGGTGTTGGTGGACGGTGGCAGCGCATCCGGGGTGGCCGGCACTGGACAGAAGATCGGCCCGCTAGAGGACGTCCCTGCGGTACTCCGCTCTGCGGTGGAGCGCGGTGCGCTCGCCCACAAGATCACAACAGTGCGCCGCGGCTCCACCGAGGCGACCATGCTCGCCATCGGCATGCCAGTGGCCAGTGCGGGTCGCACCATGCAGCTCTACCTGCTGTTTCCCCTGACCGCCGAGCAGCGCACGCTGCATCTGGTGCAGTCCACCCTGGTGATCGGGGGGGTGGTGTTGCTGGTACTCATCGCGGGCATCGCGAGCCTGGTGACACGCCAGGTCGTGGTCCCCGTCCGGCAGGCCGCAGAGGTTGCCGAACGCTTCGCCGATGGCCACCTCGAGGAGCGCATACCGGTCGTCGGGGAGGACGACATGGCCCGGCTAGGCACCTCATTCAACGAGATGGCCGCCAGCATCCAGCGGCAAATCCGCCAGCTGGAGGAATTCGGCGAACTGCAGCGCGGTTTCACTTCCGACGTCTCCCACGAGCTGCGCACCCCGCTGACCACTGTGCGGATGGCTGCCGATCTGCTCTATGAGTCGCGCGACAACCTGCACCCGGTGCTGCATCGTTCAGCGGAGCTGCTAGTGCACGAGCTGGACCGATTTGAGGCGCTGCTCGCGGACCTGCTGGAGATCTCCCGGTTGGACGCTGGGGTCGCCGAACTGCACGGTGAGACGGTGGACGTACGCACCACCATAACGCAGGCGGTCGCTTCGGTGCGCGCGGTGGCTGACCGCGCCGGCACCCCGCTGGAGTTGGACTTGCCTGCCGGGGAGGTGCTCGCCGAGATCGATCCGCGGCGGGTCGAGCGAATCGTGCGCAATCTGCTCACCAACGCGCTGGACCACGGCGAGGGTCACCCGGTCCAGATGACCGTCGCCGCAGACGAGAAGGCGGTTGCGGTGCTGGTCCGGGACCACGGTGTTGGGCTGCAGCACGGCCAGCAAGACCTGGTGTTCACCCGATTCTGGCGCGGCGACCCGTCGCGTGACCGGCGCACCGGGGGCACCGGGCTGGGACTGTCGATCAGCCTGGAGGACGCCCGGCTGCATGGGGGTTGGTTGCAAGCCTGGGGTGAACCCGGGCAGGGCAGCGCCTTCCGGCTCACACTGCCCCGCAGCCGGGGCACCGTGCTGACCGGTAGCCCGCTGCCGCTGGGTCCCGACAACGCCCCCGGACACCCTCGCAAAGACGCCCCCCGTAACGGCCCCAAAAACGCTACCGCGCCGGGGCCCAGCGGCAGCGAGCACCCAGTGAAGTCAGTGCCGACCGGGCCGGGGAGCCAGTGATGTGCTGGCGCTTGCTCGCTGCTGTGTTGGTTTTTGGGCTCGTCCCGCTCGTGGGATGCGCCGCTGTCCCGGGGAGCTCCGACATCCAAGTAGTGCGCTCGATGCCGGCGGGTTCTCGACCGGCCCCGGCCGGCCCCGAACAGGGCGTGGATCCGTTCCGGCTGGTACGCGAGTTCATCGAGGCCACCGGAAGCCCAGCGAACGGGCACGCCGCGGCCCGCGCTTTTCTGTCCCGGGAGGCGGCGGCGAACTGGGATGACCGGGCCAGCGTGACCGTGATCGAGGACGTTCCTGGCGCTGCTCCACAGGCCGGCCCCGCCGACGGGGTCCGCCGTATTCGGGTTGGAGGCTCACGGCTGGGAGTGCTTACCGCGGATGGCAGCTTCGCGCCAATGGCGGGAACGTTCTCCGTCCCGCTCGATGTGGTTATCGAGCATGGGGAGTGGCGGATCACCAATCCCCCACCCGGGGTGCTGGTAGAGGCCACCGCCTTTCAGCGCAACTATCGTCAGGTTCGGGTCTGCTTCGTCGACCCCAATCGCGGCACCCTGGTGCCCGACTTGCGCTGGGTGCCTGCGCAACCAGCGTCCATGCTGCCCGGACGAGTGTTGGACCTGCTGCTGGCTGGGCCGTCCCAGCGGCTGGCCGGTGCCGTCCGGTCAGCGTTGCCAGAAGGGACCCGGCCCAAATCTAACGTGCTCATCAACAGCTCTGGACGGACCGTGATCGATCTGGCCGGCTTGGGTGGGCTGACTGAGCAGGAACGGCGATTGATCGCGGCGCAGATCGTCGCCTCCCTGGACGGTTTAGTGCCCGCCCCGCTTCGGCTGCTCGCCGACGGCGAGCCATTGGTGCCCGGGCAGGCTGAGTGGCGTTCGACCGATATCTCTTCCTACGCCGCACCGGTCGGACCGCGGCCCGACGTGCCCGGGCAGGTGGTCGTCGATGGCCAGCTGCGCGGTTTGGACGGCACCCCGGCGCCGGGACCAGCCGGAGCCGGCCAGTTCATGGTGCTCAGCGCGGCCCGCTCGAATCCCGGTGGGGAGCTGCTGGCGGCCGTCGTCGCCGGTGCGGACGGAAACCCCCAGCTGCGGGTGGGGCCGGCCGGTGGGGATCTGGCGGCGGTGCCGTTGGACACGAAGGCGGTGTCGATGACCCGGCCCACCTGGCGGCCCTCGGGCACCGAAGTGTGGACCGTGGTCAACGAGCGCATGGTTGTGGGCGTCGCGCTGTCGGGCGCCGGTCCGCCGTTGACCTACCCGGTCAACGCCACCGAACTGACCCAGCTGGGACCCGTCTCGCAACTTCGGCTGTCCCGGGACGGGGTGCGCGTGGCCGCGGTGGTCGGTGGGCGGCTGGTGGTGGCTGCGGTAGTGACCGAGCCGGGCCTGGTGAGCCTGCGCCATCCGCAGGTGTTGAGGGACGCCAACCTGCCCCCGACCGCCAGCGTGGACTGGGCACGTCCAGAACTTCTCGTGGTGGCATCCGCCGGGCCTTTTCCCCAGGTGTCTTCGGTGTCCGTGGATGGACTTACTCGCCGGCAGGTGTCCAACACCAACCTGACCGGCCCGCTGACCGACATCGCCGCCGCACCCGGCCGTGAGGTGCTCGTGGCAGATGCCACCGGGTTGTGGGCGTATTCGGATACTCAAGAGGTGTGGGAACCCCTGCTCGGGGGGATCGGACCTGGCGCGGTACCCCTGTACCCGGGCTGACCGGTTAGCGCAAGCCCGGCGTTGCGGTGATGGGGATGGCCAGGACCGTTGTGCACAGCCGCGCCGTAAGCGAGATCTGGAACCGCTGCGGTGGTGAGGCGACAGGCAAGCTTAGCTAGATGTTGCGCCCGCTGCTGGACCTACTGCTGCCCGTTGAATGCGCTGGTTGCGGACTACCAGGCGCTGTGCTGTGCCCTGACTGTGAGGTGCTGGTCAGGGCGCCTGTGCGGGTGTATCCACCGTGCTGTGCGGCGGGTCCACCGGTGTACGCGCTGGGTGCCTACCGCGGCCGGCTGCGTGCGGTGCTGCTGGCCTACAAGGAGCGGGGCCGCCGCGACCTCGCCGGTCCGCTGGGGGGCGCGCTCGCAGCCGCGCTGCTCCAACTCCGCAGTCAACCCGGACGTCGGCCCAGCGGGATATGCCTGGTGCCTGTGCCGTCCCGGCGGGCGGCCGCGGCTCGCCGCGGTGGGCAGCAC
>JALZHU010000464.1 GCA_030860695.1 Actinomycetota bacterium | reverse complement strand
CACCCGATTCACCACCTGGAACCAAATTACCGGCACGGCCACGGCGGCCTGAAACGGATCTGGGGACCGGCCCGACCGATCAAACCATGCTCACAACGCCGGACAGACCCAACAAGTTGACGATGCCCTCGCGACGAACTCGGGCGGACTGCTCGTCGCATGGTGGCTGATGGCCCACCACTGACGCCGGTGAACGTGTGGAAACAGACGCGTCGGCTCACGGCCTGCTGCATGATCCGCGAGCGGCAGTAAACATCCCCCCATCGGACGGCCAAGCTGTAAAGGAGTACGGGAGCTATCTACACCTCCTAACGCCGCTGTTTGCGTTGAGCTGAGGCAGCACACCGCGACTGGGCAGGTTGCGTGCTGCGCCCCCGCTTGGCTGACCGAGCCGAGGAGTAGCCGGGTGAATCCGCCGCGGCCGCGGGAGCCTACGACGATCATCGTGTCTATTGCGCCGGCCACATCACCTCACGCACAGCGGCTTTAACTTCTTGTCGTTCCGACGGTTTTCGTCGTGTCCGTAATCGATCCGCACACGAGCTGATCAGCACGGCCTGCGCCGCGCCCACGCGGTCAGTGGCATCTGAGTGCGTACCAGACGAGAAAGATCGTCCAGCCATTTCTGCGGACTCGTCGCGTGCTTTCTGATGGCTCGCCGACGAGTGATTTCGTGAATATAAAAGTTATCCGGAGTTGCGGCAACTTTGAACTAGAGCGGATACCGACGCTCCAACTCGTCCTCCTCCTGTTCGGTCATCCCCCGCACCAGAGCTTCATCATCTTTAGTCCGGAAACGCTCGGCACTGAACAGCATCACGTAACCACAAATGCCGCACTCAACTCGGATAAGGTACTCGATGATCACCTCGGCGTCGTCAAGGTTACTGATATTGGGAGGAAGATTGCCCATTAGCGCCAAGAATGGAAACCGATGTATCGTGAGGTGTTCGGATTCACAGACCGCACAATTCATCAATCCGAGTTGGGCAAGCTTCTCTTTGATCTCTATCAGGAAGGTCTTACGCCACCGCAAGTCAATCACGTCCACAGTAGTAGGCTGTCTGGTCGAGGTCGGGCCCTGTGGAGTACCTCTCTGCCTGTTCGATATAGCGATCCACGTAATCGATGTACAGCTCAACCTTGTCGCTCAACTTTCCTCCAGCTGCTCGATTGGGTGGGACGGTGCCACATTCTGCCAGATGTGCCTCACCGCTCCAGGGCGAGACGCCAGTACCGCAATTTAGAAAGGAGGACTTCTCGCCGGATCGACGGGTGGACACCGACGTTGACGTCACCTTCGTGCTGACCTGTACGGTGCCAAAACTCAATACAATGTCCGGACCAGGTATTTCTGACCGAGTTAGGCTGGTCGCCGGTACTCGGCCCGCACCCCAATCCCCGCAAAGCCGCCCAGGGCTACCGGCTGCGCGTACTGGCGATCGATGACACCTCAGCCGAGGTTGTCCAGCGGATCTTCGCCGAGTACCTGGACGGCAACGGGGACCACTCTATTGCCAACGGCCTCAATCGCGATGGATCCCGTGCCCCTCCTCGAGACGGCCAGACCAGAACCGGCACCGACTCGCTGACGGCTGGCAGGGGAGCACCGTGCGGGCGATCCTGGAAAACCCGCACTACACAGGATACGCGGTCTTCGGATGATGGACCAAGCACGAAACGCTGCTCAACCCCGATGACGTGGCAGCTGGCCACCTCGTTCGGTTCCGTCGATCCAATCCGGCTCGCATCGTGCGTTCCCGACAGCCCGCGCACCCGACAATCGTGTCCGTCGAGGCTTTCACCAGGCACAGTTGAGACGCCGCTCAAGAGCGGCTGGGGGACTGCGGACCGCCCGGAAGACCGAATGCAGTGGGCGTACTACGAAGCAGGTGTCTGTTCCGGGGTCGTATCCGGTGCGCGATCTGCAGCCGGAAAATGGAGGCCAGTCCTCGGGCGCATGGAATGTACTATCGGTGTCCAGCCCGCACGTTGGCCCCTGGCTCGCTGATCCTGGCGCTACACCCGCCAGCGGTTTACCTGCGCGAAGATCCGATTCGTGATGCCGTCAACAGTTGGATCAGTGGTCTGTTCGCACCAGAGAACGTCGACCGCACCGTCGAAGCGCTGGTCGCCTCTCAGCAACGGACCGACAACCGGCCAGACGCCCATCAAGCCGCGCAGAAGCGACTGAGCGACGCCGAAACCCGGTTGCGTCGGCTCTACGCCGCGATTGAGGCCGGTGTTGATTCCGCTGCCATGGTCAATGCGATCAACGAAGCGCAGGCGACCCGAGCCGCCGCGCACGCCGAGCTGGAGAACAGGCCTCACCGAACGCGCTGACCCATGGAGAGGCATATCTACCAAACCATCGGCCTGCAGATTCGCTACGAACCACCCGCCCAGCTGGCTGACCTAACCATCCAGCCAGTGAGCCGGGTGAATAGTGAGTGTGTCCGAGGGGGGACCTGACCCATAACCCCACCCTGGTCCACCGCGCTGAACTGCGGCTTCCCTGAGACGCAGACATCGGTGGTGATTCGCCGTCACGGTCAGTTGCCGAGAACTGAAGGCGTCAGGACCCCGGCATAGGTGTGGAGCGGCACTGTTGCATTGAGCGATCGGCTCACCCGACTTGGTGTCATAGGGTGAGTGCACCATCGAGATTGATAGCATATTGTCCCTGTTGGCAGAGGGAAGGGAGTCATTGTCAGTGCGGGGTGCGGAGATTCGTGCCGAGGAGAGAGAAATCATCTCTCGT
>JALZHU010000225.1 GCA_030860695.1 Actinomycetota bacterium | reverse complement strand
CGTGGCAGATCTCAACCACAAACGGATCACGCGTCACCCGGTTCTGGGTGGCTTGATCAACGAGTACGAACGGGCGGCGTAAAGCCGCTGCTCAGCAGGAGGTGACCGACTTCTGGAACCCCACAGGCGGCGGGGACGGCGGCACAGCCCGGGTCGACATCCGGGTTCGCGCTGGCGTGCTCGGCGGCCCGTGGGGCGGCGTGCTCGGCCAGTTAGGTCCCGACCGCGGCGTCCACCGGGGCCGGGTCGGCTCCGGTGAGCATCCGCCATAAGGTGGTCTTCGACGGAGGCCCGGTGGGCTGAGTGTAGAGCTGGGCTGGCAGCTCGGTGGGTACGTCGGCGACCCAACCGGTGATCGCGGTGAATGAGCGCATCCCGGCCAGTACCGTCACCGCACAGAGCGTAAGCGCCACCGCGACCGGGTGATCCCGGCCCTGCTCCGAGCGTCCCTCGGAGACAACGCCGAACCGTCGCAGCAGATCAGTTCCCTCGACCGCGACACCAGACAGGTCAGGATCACACGTCCCCGCACCGGGCGCTATCGCGTAGGACTCAGCAATGACAGGAGGGACCTGTAACGAAGCTCCGAGGGTCACGAGAAGTCTTGGGAAGGGCCGCTCGTGCTACCGGAGCTTCGTTCGCCCACGGGCACGACACGCCGAAGGCCACCAGCCTTGACTCGCCAGGCTGACCCGCTCGGAGACAAGATGATCTTGGAATGTCTCTTCACCCGGCCTGTCTCCGGACTCAGGCTGAAGATCGTATCCTACAGCAGCATACCACGCTCAGAAAAAAGCTCGTTTCTTCACTGTAGTGTGTTAAACGCCCATATCGGGCAAAGGTCAGCGTGTCGGGATTTGCGCGGATCCAGGCGCGCCGCTGATCACCATTGTTCACTGCGCGACATGACTCCATTCCATTCGGTCATAATCTCGTATGCAGTAACGCTATTGACGCTGAGTACGACTTCCTAGATGTGAACACCCAAGGAGCAACCCGCATGGAGTAATACGATCCGGGCCAAGCGTCACCTTCTGAAATCTAAGAGGGGGAGCGGCGCTTAGGCGCCCTAGATGTGACCTTCCCGGGCCCCTCCTGGAGTCCGCTTAGTTTCGGCGTCCCTGTAATGACGGGCGTGCGCCGGTGATTTCCTCGATTAATGGAGAGAGTTATGCGCGTTGTCATCACTGGAGGTGCGGGTTTTTTGGGGTCGCACCTGTGTGATGCTCTGGTCTGTCGCGGCGACAGTGTCGTCTGCGTTGATGACCTGTCGACCGGTGACCTGGTCAATATTTCTGAGTTGCTGGGCAATCGGCGGTTTCGCTTCGTGCAGGCCGATGTGTCGGCTGTGCTTGAGGTGCACGGAGGCGTGGACGCTGTGGCCCACCTCGCCAGCCCGGCCTCGCCGCCGGACTATTTACGGCGCCCGTTGGAGACGCTGGCTGTGGGCAGCCGTGGCACCGAGAATGCGCTGCGCCTGGCGGAGCGTTCACGCGCTCGCTTTGTGTTGGCCTCGACCAGTGAGGTGTACGGGGACCCGCTTGAGCATCCGCAGCGGGAGGGTTATTGGGGAAATGTCAACCCGGTTGGGCCGCGCAGTGTGTATGACGAAGCTAAGCGGTACGCCGAGGCAGTGACGATGGCTTACCACCGTCACCACGGTGTGAACACGGGCATCGTGCGGATCTTCAACACGTATGGGCCTCGAATGCGTGCAGAGGATGGCCGGGTGGTGTCCAGCTTCATTACCCAGGCTCTGAACGGGCAGGCCCTTACGATCTATGGCGACGGCACCCAGACCCGTAGCTTCTGCTACGTCGATGACCTGATCCGCGGCATCATCAGCATGATTGACTCCACTGAGGTGGGACCGATCAACCTGGGCGTTTCTGAGGAGCGCACGGTCACCGAGCTGGCCGAGCTGGTGCTGGAGCTGACCGGATCGGATTCGGTGGTGGAGTACCATCCGCTGCCGACCGATGACCCCACGCGGCGCCGTCCCGACATTACGCTCGCCACCGCGCGTTTGGGCTGGCGTCCGGAGGTGTCCACCGAGGAGGGCTTGCAGCGCACCTACGCCTGGTTCCGTTCTCAGGACACCCGTGCTGCGGCGGCCGCCCTGGTCGGCGGCCAGCTCGACGGACAGCTCCCCTCCACGTTGACCGGGGACGTCGCGGTCTGAGCCCGCAGTCCGGCCACAAGGTGAGCAGTAGTCCAGACCTGCTGCCGACGTAGCCAACTCTGACATTGGGACAAGGGCGGTGGTCTTCACGCCGCCCTCGTGGGTGAGTTCGACACCGGCGCCGTCGGCTACGTCGAGTTGCCTGGCTGGCGGGCTGACCTACGTCGTGGTCGCTGGTGGTGTGCCTGCTGATGTCGAGGCGGCCCGCCGGTCAGGCAGGTTTTGACCGTGATCGTCCGGTGGCCACTGTCAGCGTCGCGGTGCTCCCACCCCTGGGGGGCGCCCTTGTGCTGTGTCCCAGTTTCGAGGAAAGGCCCGACATGACGAATGGATCGACGATCCTGGTGACCGGCGGCGCCGGTTTCATCGGTAGCCACACCTGCCTGGAATTGCTTGACCACGGCTATGAGGTTGTGGTGGTCGACAACCACTCCAACAGCTCGCCGCGGGCTTTGGAGCGGGTGCACAAGCTGGCCGGGCGCCCGCTGACCGCATATGAGGTCGACATCCGCGACCGCGATGCCCTTGGTGAGGTGTTCGCTGCCCACCCCGTCGACGCCGTGATCCACTTCGCGGCCAAGAAGGCGGTCGGGGAGTCGATGCAGATGCCGCTGGCCTACTACGACATTAACGTCGGCGGTACCGCGACGCTGCTGCGGGTCATGCAGGCCCACGGGGTGGTGCAGCTGGTGTTTTCCTCCTCCTGCTCGATTTACGGCAATGCCCTACGGCAGCCCCTCAACGAGGACTCACCCGCACGCCCCATCAATCCCTACGCCCGTTCCAAGTGGATCTGCGAGCAGATGATGGTCGATGCTTGCACCCCCAATCCGGAGCTGAGCGTCATCGCTTTGCGGTATTTCAACCCGGTCGGTGCCCATCCCAGCGGCGAGCTGGGGGAGGACCCGACGGGTGTGCCCAACAACCTCATGCCGTACCTGGCGCAGGTCGCTGTCGGTCGCCTTGACGAGGTGACCGTGTTCGGCGGGGACTATCCGACACCCGATGGCACGTGCGTGCGCGACTACATCCACGTCGTCGACCTGGCCGAGGGCCACCGTCTGGCCGTCGATCACCTGAGCGACAAGACCGGCCTGCGTGTGCTCAACCTCGGTACCGGCGTTGGCGTGTCGGTCCTGGAGCTCCTTACGGCCTTCAGTCAGGCCTGCGGCACACCGCTGCCGTACCGCGTTGCGGCGCGGCGCCCCGGCGACGTGCCGCAACTCATCGCCGATCCCCGCCGCGTGGAACGGGTCTGGGGTTGGCGCACCACCCGCGACATCGCCGCGATGTGTGCCGACGCCTGGCGCTTCCAGCAGCTCAACCCGACTGGCTACGGCCGCTGATGACCACCCATCTAAGGAGATCTCTCATGCGCATCACCGTCATCGGCACCGGCTATCTGGGTGCCGTTCACGCCGCCTGCATGGCCGCATCCGGCCACGAGGTGCTCGGCGTCGACGTCGACTCCGCCAAACTCACCGCCCTGTCCCAGGGCCGTCCGCCCTTCTTCGAGCCAGGTCTGCCCGAGCTCCTGCGGTGCAGCGTGGACTCCGGTGTGCTGCGGTTCACCGACTGCCTGGCCGAGGCGGGCGAGTTCGGTGAGGTTCACTTTGTGTGCGTCGGCACGCCGCAGCAGCCGGGTTCCTACGCCGCCGACTTGCGCCACGTCGACGCGGTGATCGATGGCCTGGCGCCGCACCTGCAGCCGGGCAGCCTCGTGGTCGGCAAGTCCACCGTCCCGGTAGGCACCGCCGCCCGGCTCGCCGCCCGCATCGCCGAGCTCGCTCCGGCCAACACTGACACCGAGCTGGCGTGGAACCCCGAGTTCCTCCGCGAGGGCTTCGCCGTACAGGACACCCTAAACCCCGACCGGCTCGTCGTCGGTGTTGCTTCGGAGCGGGCCGACGCTGTGCTGCGCCAGGTGTATGCCCCGATGCTCGAGACCGGAACTCCCTACATCAGCACGGATTTGGCCACCGCGGAGCTCGTCAAGGTTGCGGCGAACTCGTTTCTGGCTACCAAGATCTCATTCATCAACGCGATGGCCGACGTGTGCGACGCCACCGGCGGCGACGTGGTGACCCTGGCCGATGCACTCGGCTACGACACCCGCATCGGCCGCCGCTTCCTCTCAGCCGGCATCGGCTTCGGCGGCGGCTGCCTGCCCAAAGACATCCGGGCGTTTGTGGCGCGCGCGAACGAACTCGGCATCGGCGAGGCACTGAATTTCCTCAAAGACGTCGACGAGGTCAATATGCGCCGGCGCCAGCGCACCGTTGAGCTGGCCCGCGAGCTCGTGGGCGGGTCGCTGCTCGGCACGAACATCACCGTGCTGGGCGCGGCGTTCAAACCCGACAGCGACGATGTCCGCGACTCCCCAGCGCTGAACATCGCCGCCACACTGCAGCTGCAGGGCGCCCAGGTGCGAGTCCATGACCCGCAGGCCATCGACAACGCCCACGCGCTATTCCCAACCCTGGACTACGCGCTGGAGGTCGATAAGGCGTGCGAGCAGGCGGACCTGGTGTTGCACCTCACCGAGTGGCGCCAGTACCGCGAACTCGACCCGGCGCAGCTAGCCGAAATCGTGCGCATGCCGCGGATTCTCGACGGGCGCAACGCCCTCGACATACAGCACTGGCGCCAAGCCGGCTGGACCGTGCACGCACTCGGCCGCTGGCAGCACTAAGAACACGACGAGCACCACACCGGGTGAGACAAAAAGCACACCCACCGAGGAGATGCAATTGTCAACGGCAAACCTTACCGCTGACACGGTTGAGCGGGTCAGGCTGAAGAAGGTGATGACACCTAGCCAGGAAAGATGGTACTGGGTCATCGTCGCCTTCTGGGTGGCCGTGAACGGCTACTACTGGGTCTGGTGGACACAGTCTGGGCATGTTGGTGACCCAATCCTCTTTGCTGTCGTCTCACTTGCCATGTTCTATGTGTTCACGCTGCTGCCGTCTGCTTACCTGTTCTTTCTCGGGCACATGCGTCATCCGGTGCACATCAACGCCCAACAAGCCCAGGAAAAGGGCGTTGTACAGCGTGTCGCGGTGATCAGCTTGACGGTTCCTGGCGCCGAGTCGCTCGAGATCGTGAAGCGCCAAATGCTCGCGATGAAGCGGATCAACTACCCACATGATAGTTGGATCCTGGTCGACAAAGAGCACTCACCCCAGATCGCGAGCCTCGCACGGGAACTCGGAATCAACTACTTCTCCCGGCACGACGTGGACACCTGGGGCGTGAAGCAGGTCTCCGCCTGGAACCAGCCCCAAGCTCCCTTCGCGGCGAAAACCAAGGCGGGCAACGTGAACAGCTGGCTTGACGCCTTCGGCGAGGGCTACTCGCACTTCACGCAGCTTGATATTGATCACGAACCTATTCCAGAATACCTGGATCGAGTTTTGGGCTACTTCGTCGACCCGCTGGTCGCATGGGTACAGGCACCAAGCGTCTACGGCAACCATGAGCTTTGGACCGCGCGCGGGTCATCCGAGCAGGAGTTCGTCTTGCAGGGCCCACTGCAGATGGGATTTTTCGGCTTCAGTCGTACCCCCTTCATTATCGGGAGCCACTGCACCTACGACGTGAAAGCAATTGAAAAAATCGGCGGCTTCCAACCCACCCGGGCTGAAGACCATCTCGACACGGTCTGCCTCGCGGCAAAGGGCTACGAAGGTGTCTACTTACCGGAGATCCTCGCGACAGGTGATGGACCAGAAAACTTCGAAACCTATCTAGCTCAGCAGTTCGCCTGGGCATACTCCATGATCCAAGTGTTATTCTTCTACACACCGCGGTTGATCCGCGAGTACACGCTACGACGGGGAGTTCAATTCCTTTTCGTGCAAACCTGGTACACGTTCTGGTCACTGTCGATGCTGGTACTGTTCGCAGCTCCCCTGCTCACCCTCACGTTGGACGACCCGCTCGCCAACGTGAGCTACTGGGCGTTCCTCGCACACCTCCTGCCAGTATCGTTCACAGCGGGCACAACCTGGCTGTGGAGCCGCAAGTGGCAGTTCCCCCAGAACCTCAGACTTTCCTGGCGCGGCATACTCCTGCACATCGCACGTTGGGTGGCCGTGCTCAGCGCGTTCGTCCAGGTAGTGTTCCGGGTGAAGAAACCGTACATGATCACAGTCAAGGGTATGGGCAGCATCTCCCGGTTCCCCCTTGCCGTCCTCGTGCCCTACATCACGCTCATCGGACTATCACTGGGAACCTGCTGGTTTTACCTCGGCGTCTATGGTGGAGGGCCTTCACAGGGGTACCTGTTCTTCGCGCTCAAAGGCGCAGTGCTGTTTTGGTTAATGCTTGTCATCCTGCTGGTACATGATGTTTACTCCGTCACCAGGTCCGGAACGCCACTATTGCGGACCCTGCAGACCCGCAGCGCGGCACTGGTGACGATCACCTCGCTGACAGTACTCATTGCCCTGACCACAGCCAGCTCGGCGGAACTCATCATGCAAGCCCTGACCGCTTAAGTACGCGGACCGCAGATGTGGCGGGTCACACCCCGCAAGCCCGAAAGGCCCGCAAGGCGGGCAGCGCGCGGCCATGGTCATCAAACAGCGTGAGGTTCGCATACGGATTGGGCAAACCCGGCCCCCAGCCCACCCCGTCCAGCCAAGCAGGCTCCCACACAAAAAACCCAAGGCCATGATCACCGGGAACCCGCTGCAAAGAAGAACGGAGCGCCTCAAAATACGCGGCCTGCCCGTCCGGCGTGGCGGGATAAGCCTCAACGTCTGGCAGTTGCTCCTCACTCGTACAGAATCGGTCGGGCTGCGCGCCCGGGTTTTCCAGTGTCCACGGATATGCGGTCTCGACGACAACGACATCTTTGTCATACCGCGCCGCAAGATCTATCATATTGTCCTGCAGATCAGCAAGCGGGCCATGCCAAAAGGGATAGTAGGACAACCCGATGACATCGAAGCAGACATCCTCTTCCAAAAGCCGGTCATAGAAATGGCGGGCACCGGCGTTGTCTCCACCCCGGTCTATGTGGATCATAATAGTGAGTTTTTGACCCTCCGGCATCCCAGCCCGGGCGCCTATGATCCCTGCGCGAAGCAACGTCGTGAACTCTGACCAAGACTCACCGCCCACACGGCCAATACGCGCCAACGGCCACAGGAATCCGTCAACGACCTCGTTACCAACCTGGAGCATGCTCACAGGCGTACCCTGCTCAGCGAACGCCACAACGACGTCACGCGTGTAGTTCCCCAAGGACTCCGCGAGAGTGTTAAGTGACTGGCCTCGCCATGCCGCAGGGATACTCTGATTCACCGGGTCAGCCCACGTGTCGGAATAATGCAAATTAACCAATAGCCGCATGCCAGCATCATGAGCCCTCCGAGCCAGCACGAGAGCAGATCCAAGATCACACCAACCCGAGACCGGATTCACCCACACTCTCAGCCGAACATAGTTCGCACCATACCGCACGATAATCCGCTCAACCGGTTCCTCCACACCATTGTCGCTAGTACGATTCCCCACCCCCTCCTCAAGAAGCGTAAACGACAGATCCGCTCCTCGAACCCGCATACTCCCGGACTCACTCATGACGGATCCCGATCCATTCGAACGAGCACTCACACAATCTGCACCTACTAACGCCAATACTGCAAGGACTCATCAGCAGAACTGCTTCAATAAGCCGACTCTGCAGGCGACCCAGTACACCTCACCAGGTGGATACCTCTCACAAGGCAGCGTGTCAATCAAACAGTGTAACGGCTGATCTTGCGAATGTGGGTCGATGGCCCGTAGGAAGCAAGACACCGTCAGTGAGACGACGTTGAATTTAAACTCAGCCAAGCTGGTCGATGAGCTCGAGGAGCTGAATGACCGGCTGGCTAAGCAGCCAGGCAAGCATGCTCGGGCGCGGAGCGCACGCTTGGTCGGCCCGGACGGGCCAAGATCACGAAACTTCGGTCTGATAGAGCGGGCTTGGGCGGCTTGCCGGATGTGCCTAGGATGAGCATGCTGATCAACGAGGGCATGGCTTGTGGCTCGTCACCACCGCGCGAGATTAGATAGCGCCTTTGATCAGCAGTACATCATCCTCGTGGGGGTTTGGGGATCGACTTCGGACTAGCGGGTCACTGGTCAGTACCTGACACGACGACACCGGGCGACACCGCGTCTTCTCACTGGCCACCAGCGAGACTGGTGTGGGCCAGCGGGCTTACCGTGGGCACCACTCGGGGTCCAGGGCAAGTAGTACGTCGCCTTTACTGGCTCGACTCGCTCGGAGAAGAGCATCTGGCTGGTCGACCACGAGCTTGACCAGGGTGTGAACCCTGTGAGCATGGCCTGGTGATGTGCGTGGCCGGGGACTCGACCTTGCCACCGCTGACCGCCTGCGGTCCGCGCGCGACCACGCCGGACAGCGCCAGTCCCGGCATGCCGCCCGTACCCTGTACTGTACGACTCTGTTGCCTAATTCTGCGACACGCTGATCATGTCCTTCGATGGTGCTCTGTAGGCAGGGACGATGCGTGGTGTGAAGATCGTGGCGTCTCGGTCGCAGAGAGGGTGTGTTGATGTCGGGGCAGCCGCGTCCGTGGTCGGAGGTTGCTGAGCAGGCCACAGCAGTGGCGCGGGTGGCGTTTCCGAAGGGAACGTTGGCGATGCGGGTCGGTGACGAGCTGCCTGGGCTGTTCGTCGATGAGCAGTTC
>JALZHU010000030.1 GCA_030860695.1 Actinomycetota bacterium | reverse complement strand
TGCACCGCCCTGCCCCCGGGTAAACCCAAACCACGATCACCACCCGCAGAACAGCAGGAGACCCCATTTTCACCGCGGAACCGCGCGGCCCCGCAGGGCCATCAGATGCTGAGCCAGAACCTGATCACTTGGCCGACATCCACGCCGTGATGCGCACAGAAACGCGGGTGCGCACGCAGACCGTGCTGCGCCGGCTCGCCGAATTGAACCCTGACGAATACGCCGACTGGTCGTTCCAAGACCTCGCCGAGGCACTGGCGACCGGCGGAATCGCGGCCCGCAAATCGGACGGCGTCATGGTTGTCCGCGCAGCCGACGTTGCCCGGGCGCTCACTGAGCGTGACGAAGACGAAGATGACGACGACTAGCGGGCAGGGAGGAACACAGGGAGGCGTCCAGGGAGGCAGGGAGTTCTCCCTGACCGCCTCCCTGGCCAACCTCCCTGTCTTCACCAGCGAAGACGGTATCCAGGGAGGCAAGACTGGGGGTGCGGTCAACACTCGAAATACGCCCGAAAACCGGGATAGAAGCACACCTAGCGGTGGTCCCTCCCTGCCCGGGGACGCGGACAACCAAGCAACTACCGCGTCGCGGTGCGTCACCAACCCTCAGCGAGGACCCAAGGGGAAAGATGTCACGGTCCATGTGCCGGTCGAACTGCCTACGCTCACCACACCAGTCAGTCGCACGCTCCTGGCGATACTGGTCGAGCTGACCACAGTCGAGATCATGAACGCACCTCCCGGGAGGGGACCAAGTGACTGCTGACATCAGCCGCGACCCGTGGGCAACGTTGGACGGCCTCCTCGGCGTCGAGGTTGCTGCCCCGATTGATCAGGGGATTGGTCCTGTCGCGTTCTACGGTCGTTGCTCGACGGAGGACAACCAGGATCCGGAGACCTCGCTGGGTTGGCAGCTGAGCAACGCGCGGAAGTTCGTGGAGCTGCTGGGCGGCACGGTGGCTGTGGAGTTCTTCGATGTCGGCCAGTCGCGCTCGGTGCCCTGGGAGCGACGGGAGCAGGCCGCGCGGCTGCTTGCCCACTTGAAGCGAGTGGATCGCGGCTGGAGTGCGGTGGTGGTCGGGGAGGGGACGCGGTGCTGGTTCGGGAACCAGTTCTCGTTGATTGCGCCTCGGTTTGCGGCCTATGGAGTGGACCTGTGGGTTCCGGAGTTGGGCGGCAAGTTCGATGCGCGTAACCCGTCGCACAAGATGCTGATGAGCGTGCTCGGTGGGATGAGCGAGTCCGAGCGTCAGCATGTGCAGGCCAGGGTGCGCGCCGCGATGGATGCCCAGGTAGTTAACGAGGGGCGGCATCAGGGCGGCCGGACGCCCTATGGCTACGTGGTCGTGGACGCTGGACCGCATCCGAATCCCCGCAAGGCAGCCGAGGGATACCGGCTACGGATCCTGGCAATCGACGAGTCTTCAGCCGAGGTGGTGCGGCGGATCTTCGCCGAATACCTGGAGGGCAAGGGTGACCGCGCGATCGCCTACGGCTTGAACCGGGACGGTATCCCCTGTCCGTCGGCGCGCCGGCCGGACCAGAACCGTCACCGGCTGGCCGATGGCTGGCAGGGCAGCGCAGTCCGGTCGATCTTGGAGAACCCGCGCTACACCGGCTATGCCGTCTTCGGTCGGTGGGCCAAGCACGAGACACTGCTCGACCCGGACGACGCCGCGGCGGGGCATGTGGTCCGCTTCCGACGGGCCAGCGCCGATCGGGTGGTGCGGTCCCGCCAGCCTGCGCACCCAGTGATCGTGTCCGTGGAGGAGTTCACTCAAGCCCAGTTGCTGCGTCGGTCGCGTGCGGCGGGCGGCCTGCGAGGCATCGCCAAGCTGGAACGAACCCGAACGACAGGCACGCGACCATATCTGCTGCGGGGGATGATGCGCTGTGGAATCTGCGACCGCAGAATGCAGGGTGCGATGATCCGCAAGCAGCACGCCTACTACCGGTGTCTAGCACGCAGCCTGGCGCCCGGATCGGCTGCGTTGGCCGATCATCCCAGGACGGTGAACCTACGGGAGGACGACGTTCTAAAGCCACTGAACGTCTGGATCGGGCAGCTCTTCGCCGGCGAGAACGTCGACCGGACCGTTGCGGCGTTGATTGCTGCCCAGGCAGAGACGCCGCCGCATCCAACGGCCAGGACGCGATGAGAAAGCGGCTTGCCGAGGCCGAGGCGCGGCTACGGAGATATCAGGCCGCTATCGCGGCAGGGATTGATCCAGCGGCGTTGGTGGAGGCGATCAACGAGGCGCAGGCGCAGCGGGCCGCCGCGAAGGCCGAGCTGGAGGGGGCACCCGCGCCGAACGAACTGACCGACGCCGAGGTGTACGCGATGATTGACTCGCTGGGTGACGTAGGCGCGGCCTTGGCGGACGCCCGACCGGAGAGCCTGAGTCGGCTCTACCAGGATCTTGGTCTTGAGCTTCGCTACGAACCACACGACCGAGCCGTTGTCGTGACGGCATCGCCGCGTGTGGTTAGCGCACGTGTCCGAGGGGGGACTTGAACCCCCACCCCCTTGTCGGGGACTAGCACCTCAAGCTAGCGCGTCTGCCATTCCGCCACTCGGACCTCGCACACACGAACGAATGCCGCCGTGCGGCGCCCAATGAGGGTAGCTGATCGCGGCTTGGCGACCCAACCGGCGTGACCATTGTGGATTCACTAGATCAGTGGTGGTAGGAAGGCAAGGTGGAGGGACCGGCAGGAAGCACCAGCGCGGCTGAGGATGAGGTCGTCGGCCTGGCCAGCGACCTGATCCGGATCGACAGCACTAACACCGGCGATCCAGACACCCTCGTCGGGGAGCGGGCCGCGGCGGAGTATGTCGCCGGCAAGCTCGACGAGGTGGGCTTCGAGACCACCTATATCGAGTCTGGGGCTCCGGGACGGGGCAACGTGATCGCCCGGCTGCCCGGTGCCGATCCCAAGCGAGGTGCGCTGCTTGTGCACGGCCACCTCGACGTGGTGCCCGCCGAGGCCAGCGAGTGGTCGGTGCACCCATTTTCCGGCGCGGTGCAGGAAGGATACCTGTGGGGTCGTGGCGCAGTCGACATGAAAGACATGGTCGCCATGACTATCGCCGTCGCCCGGCGGTTCCGGCGCGACGGCGTCATCCCGCCGCGTGACCTAGTCTTCGCCTTCGTGGCCGACGAGGAGGCCGGCTCACAGCAGGGCTCGCAGTGGCTGGTCGAGCACCGCCCAGACCTATTTGAGGGCTGCACCGAGGCGGTCGGCGAGGTCGGCGGGTTCTCCCTGACGATCCGCGAAGGGCGCCGGCTTTACCTGATCGAGACCGCGGAGAAGGGCCTCGCCTGGATGCGGCTGCGGGCCCGGGCCCGGGCCGGGCACGGATCGATGGTGCATGAGGACAACGCGGTGACCGCGCTATGCGAGGCGGTAGCCCGGCTAGGCAACCACCGGTTTCCCTTGGTGATGACCGAGGCGGTACAGGAGTTCTTGGCCGCCGTTGGTGAGGAGACCGGGTTGGACTTCTCTGGCGACAACCTGGAAGGTGCGGTCGCCAAGCTCGGTGGGATAGCCCGGATAATCGGCGCGACGCTGCGCGACACCGCCAACCCGACGATGCTCGACGCCGGGTACAAGGCCAACGTCATCCCCTCAACGGCGGAGGCGGTGGTGGACTGCCGGGTGCTGCCCGGGCGCCAGGCAGCGTTCGAACGGGAGGTCGATGAGCTGCTCGGCCCCGACGTCACCCGAGAATGGGTGATAAACCGGCCACCGGTGCAGACCACCTTCGAGGGCGACCTAGTGGCCGCGATGGACGCCGCCATCCAGCATGAGGATCCCGGCGCGCGCACCATCCCCTACATGCTCTCCGGTGGCACTGATGCTAAATCGTTCACCCGGTTGGGCATGCGATGCTTCGGGTTCACACCGTTGCGGCTGCCACCCGATCTCGATTTCGCCGCGCTGTTTCACGGTGTTGATGAGCGGGTGCCGGTCGACGGGCTGATCTTCGGTACCCGCGTCCTCGACCGGTTCCTCCGAAGCTGTTGATTCTGCTAACGTCTGCGCCCGTAGCAGTCTTGGTTCCAAGGACGCCTGTGGAGCAAGCGCCACAGGCGTTCGTTGTGTCCGGCCAGCGCGGTGCGGAGCACGCGCCCCGGGTGATCACGACGGCGATCCGGGACACCCGCAGTGCGGGCCGTACAGACGGCCCGAGAAGGAGATGGAAGATGGCGACCGGCACGGTCAAGTGGTTCAACGCGGAGAAGGGGTACGGCTTCATCACCCAGGATGGTGGCGGCCCCGACGTCTTCGCCCACTTCTCGGCGATCCAGGCGACCGGCTACCGCACGCTGGAAGAGAACCAGCGAGTGGAGTTCGAGATCACTCAGGGACCTAAGGGTCCGCAGGCCGACCAGATCCGCACAATTCGCTAGATCCAGGTCTGCTCGCAGGGTAAGTACGCACGACCCGGACCGACCAGACTCAGGTGTAGGGTCCGCACCCCGCCGGTGCGGGCCCTACGTCATAACCGACGAAGATCTACAACGACAAATTAGGCTGCGCGACCGAGGTGCGCTGCCTGCGCAGCCACACGGTGCGCGTGCCGTCGGAGTACATTCGCACCCGGGACAATTCCCAACCCGCAAACTCAGCTTGCACAGCGAGCTGGGTCGCTGCGGTCAACCGGGAAACCTCCGGTGGCAACCGCAGCGGCTGGTATTCCCAGTCGGGACCATCACCATCAACTGTCTCGATCATTACTGCACCACCCGTTCCGGGTCGATCACCTGTAGTCCTGCCCCTGACGCGGAGACGACCAACACCCGGCCGCTAACCGGGTCGACTGCCACCGCATCGGGTTGATGAACAGTAGGAAACCGGTGGACGACCACCGGCTCCCCTCCCGCCACGCCGAGCCCGACCACCTCGTTGCGGGCAGTCAGGGTCACCCACGCCAGGTCCCGCTGACCGTCGTAGGCCAGCCCATAGGGCGCGCCTGGCAGCGGGAAGCGTTGCCGCAACACCGGTGGGTCGCCGGCGAAAGCCAGCAACTCGCCATCGCGCGTGTCGGTCACCAGCATCCGACCGAACCGGTCGGCCACCACCCCGGCAGCCCCATTGCCCGCGCGCAGCGCGGGGCTGATCTCGCCGGTAGACAGGTCCACCACACTCACTGCAGTGCGCCCCCGGTCGAGCACGCCGACCTTGATTGTTTGTGGGGTTCCGGCTGAGGTTCCGGTCACCACCAAGCGGGCAGCCTCGACGAATCCCGGGATGGTTCTGTGCAGCCGGTTGCCCTCTAGCACGGCCAGCCGGTCGCCCAGTGCGACTACGGTGACACCGCCTACCGCGACCGCCCCGCGCGCCGAACCGTCGAAATCTGTCCTGCTCGGTGGCCCGCCATCCAGCGGGACTCGGATCAGGGACCCCGGCGCGGTGACCGGCACCAGCAGCGGGCCGCCCTCGGCGGCGAGCACGAGATCCGCGGCCAGACCAGGCAGCGGCACCTGTTGTGGCGGTGCGGTGCCGTCCAGGGCCCTCAGCAGCAGCCGCGGCGGGTCAACCAGCGCCACCGCCACTGTCCTGGTGCGTGAATCGACGACCACCTCGGTAGCCGGTGCCCCGAGCGGCACGACGGTCCCAGCGGGAGCCGGCCCGCCGAGGGGGGCCGATGCGGGCACGGCAGGGGCGACAACTCGGTGCGCGGCTGGGCCCCCCACGGTGCCGCATCCTGCCACCAATCCGGCGACGAGCAACGCAGCAGGTAGCGCCACGTGCAGGGCACCGGGCACACCGACCTCCTCGTCGGTAGGGGGCGGGGCGTGTGTCAAGCATTCCTGACATGACACCCCCGCGTCATCCCCAGGCAGCCGGTTGTTCGCGTTTGTGCCTAACGGAGGACCGCTCCAGCTGCCCGTCGCTGACCCTACGCAACACTGATGTCACCAATCTGTACGCGGGGTCAGCCGAGTGGACGTTCCGGATAACCCAGTTCTATTGCGCTCACGTCATCCAACGCGGCTCGGATCGCGGGGGCCAGCTCCACTTCCTCGGCGGCTAGTGAGCCGGCCAACTGGGTAGTGTCCCGGGCTCCGACGACCGGGGCGACCACCCCCGGCCGGTCCCGTACCCAGGCCAGGGCAACCTCCAGCGGGGAGGCACCCAGCCCATCGGCAGCGGTGACCACGGCGTGCACGATCCGGTTCGCCCGGTCGGTGCGGTGGTACTCGACGTAGCGCGCATAGTGTGGCGACGCTGCCCGAGAACTGGCCGGGGTGCCGTTGCGGTACTTGCCGGTGAGCACCCCACGGGCCAGCGGCGCCCAGGGCAGCAGGCCTACCCCGTGGTACACCGCCGCCGGTACCAGCTCACGTTCCACCCCGCGCTCCAGCAGCGAGTACTCCACCTGAGTGGACACCAGCGGCACGTCGCAGATGGTCTTCGCGGTGGCCAGCTGCCAGCCGGTGTAGTTGGACACCCCGACGTAGCGAACCTTGCCTGAGCGCACTGCGTCGGTCACCGCGGACAGCGTCTCCTCCAGCGGCACCGCCGGATCCCAGGCGTGCAGCTGCCACAGATCGATGTGGTCGGTGCGAAGCCGGCGCAGCGAGCCCTCCAACGCCACAAGCAGTGCCGCGCGGGACGCGCCGCCGCCAAAGGGCCCGTCGTCGCGGCGCGCAACCGCCTTGGTGGCGAGCACGACCTCGTCCCGAGGGATGAGGTCGGCCAGCAGGCCGCCGAGGATCCGCTCCGACTCGCCCTCGCAGTACACGTCCGCGGTGTCCACCAGCGTTCCTCCGGCGTCGATGAAGGCGACCAGCTGAGTGGCGGCCTCCTCGGCGTCGGTGTCGCGTCCCCAGGTCATGGTTCCCAGCGCCAGCCGGGACACCCGTAGCCCGCTGCGGCCCAGGACACGCTGTTGCACGGGGGTGCACGCTAGCGGGTGCAGGCAGTGACACTGGCACCCGTAGGGTGCACTCGCGTGAGCTGGCTGCAAGCCCTTGTCCTGGGATTCGTCCAGGGCATCACCGAGTTCTTGCCGATCTCCTCGTCGGGGCATCTTCGGATCGTCTCGGAGATCTTCTTCGGTGACGATGCCGGCGCAGCCTTCACCGCCGTCACGCAGCTGGGCACCGAAGCAGCAGTGCTGATTTATTTCGCCCGCGACATCGGCCACCTGGTCGCGACCTGGTTCCGCGGGTTGGTCTCGGCGCAGGTTCGCGCTACCCCGGACTACCGGATCGCCTGGCTCGTGATCATCGGTTCCATCCCGATCGGCGTGCTCGGCGTGCTGTTTGAACGCCAGATCCAGACTTCAGGGCGCAACTTGTGGATCATTGCCGCCAATTTGATCATATTTGGCCTGGTATTGGGTGCCGCTGAGCGTTATGGGCAGCAGCAACGCCCGCTGGAGCAACTGACCATCACCAGCGGGGTGGCTCTGGGTTTCGCACAGGCCATGGCACTGGTGCCCGGGGTATCCCGCTCCGGAGGCACGATCAGTGCCGGCCTGTTCTTCGGCCTGACCCGGCCGGCCGCGGTGCGCTACTCATTCTTGCTAGCCATCCCCGCCGTCATCGCCGCCGGGTTATTCCAGATCCCCGACGTCTTCGCGGTCGGCGGTCCCGGTCTGCAGCCCTCGGTGGCCCAGATGGTGATCGCTACCCTGATCGCGTTTGCCGTGGGATATGCCGCGATTGCGTGGCTGCTGCGTTACGTCCAGCGGCACAGTATCTACCTGTTCGTTTGGTATCGGGTGGCATTGGGAATCGTCGTGCTGGCGCTGCTGGCCACAGGAGCGATCAGCGCAACCTGACCCCACTGGTGCGTAGGGTGGCGGCGTGGGCACCGTGATCCTGCTGCGGCATGGCCGGTCCACGGCGAATTCCGCGGGGGTGCTGGCCGGACGCACCCAGGGGGTGACCCTTGACGACCACGGTCGAGCCCAAGCCCAGCTGCTGGTCGAGCGCCTGACACCGTTACCGCTGGCAGCAGTGATGAGTTCCCCGCTGCAACGTTGCCGGGAAACGGTGGCCCCGCTGGCGCAGGCGCGGGAGCTCGAGGTGACCGTCGACGACCGATTCATCGAGGTCGACTATGGCGAGTGGACCGGGCGGGAACTACGCAAGCTAGGCAAGGAACCGCTGTGGAAGGTGGTACAGGTGCACCCCTCGGCGGCAGTATTCCCCGGCGGCGAGGGCTTGGCCGCGTTGCAAGCTCGGGCGGTGGCCGCGGCACGAGAGTGGGACACCAAGCTGGCCGCCGAACACGGGCCCCAGGTGATGTGGCTGGTCTGCACGCACGGTGACATCATCAAGGCAGTGCTCGCCGATGCGCTGGGTATGCACCTGGATGCCTTTCAACGCATCGTCGTCAACCCGTGCTCGGTCAGCGCCATCAGCTACACCGAGACCCGGCCGTTCGTGCAGCGGGTCAACGACTGCGGTGACAGCCTGCAGGCACTGGTCCCGCCCAAGCGCCGACGTCGGCGGCGGCCCTCCTCGTCGGACGCCACGCCAGGGGGCTCGACCGGTACCAGCTGATCGTGGGGAGGCCGCTGGCGAATAACGCGGGGTGCTCTAGTGTCGGTAGTGCCATGTCCCGTGTCATCCATGTCTTTCGCACCCCCGACCGGTTCGTCGCGGGGACAGTCGGTGAGCCCGGCGACCGCATCTTCTACCTGCAGGCCGCTGATGAGACCAAGGTGATCAGCGTGGTACTGGAAAAGGAGCAGGTCGCAGTACTCGCTGAACGCCTGTCCGCGCTGCTTCAGGAGGTGGTTCGGCGATTGGGCGCCGATGCTCCCATCGAGTCCGGGGAGCTCAGCGTGGACACCGAGCCGTTGCGCACACCCGTCGAGCAGGAGTTTCGAGTAGGGACCATGGGGCTTGGCTGGGACGTTGAGTCGCGGGCCATCGTCGTCGAACTGCTCGCCGTGACCGAGCAGGAGGTGGACGAGTCGATGGTGCTCGACGACACCGAGGACGGCCCCGATGCGGTGCGGGTATTCCTGTCACTCGAGCAGGCTCGGGCGTTTACCGTGCGCGCCGAGCGGGTGCTCTCGGCGGGGCGCAAGCCCTGCCCGCTGTGCGCGGAGCCGTTGGGCCCTAAGGGACACATCTGCCCACGGCAGAATGGCTACCGTCGTCAGGTCGAGGCTTAAGCGAGCTTGCGGTGCTGCCCACTGATCCGGCGGCGCTGCCGTTACTGCACCACGGCCGCATCGACGTGACCGGCCGGATCGTGGACGCATCCAATGCCACCCTGTTATGCACCGTGCAGTGCAACGGAATCAGCGCCGAGTGCGTGTACAAGCCGATCCGCGGGGAGCGTCCGCTTTGGGATTTCCCAGATGGCACGCTGGCTGGGCGTGAGGTGGCCAGCTGGTTGCTTTCCGAGGCCACTGGCTGGTCGCTGGTGCCGCCTACCGTGCTGCGGTCAGGCCCGCTGGGGCCTGGCATGGTGCAGCTATGGGTGGATACCGAGCATGAGCACGGCCTGGTGGACGTGGTAGCGGTCGACGCGGTGCCACCCGGCTGGCGAACGGTGCTGCGGGCGTACGACCGGTACGGCAACCCGGCACTGCTGGTGCATGCCGACACTGAAGGAGTGCGCCGGCTGGTCGTGCTCGATGTGCTGCTCAATAACGCCGACCGCAAGGGCGGGCATGTCATCGTTGGGTTGGACGGCGAAGTGTATGGCGTGGATCACGGGATCTGCCTGCACCGCGAGGACAAACTGCGCACCGTGCTGTGGGGCTTTCTCGGTGAGCCGTTGCCCGCCGCGGTGCTGGACGTGCTGCGCAGGGTGCGATCGGAGGTGGACGGCGCGTTGGGTGCTGCGCTCACCGAGCACCTGACTCGAGCTGAAGTGGTGGCTCTGCGCGACCGGACCGACCGGCTACTGACCACTGAGACATACCCAGCTCCCAACGGGAACTGGCCGGCGATCCCGTGGCCGGCCTTCTGACTAGGCGGTGGCCCCGCTCCTTCGCCGATCGGGTCACCGCACCGCTGCCCGGCCCACCGCAGTTCCTGAGGCTGTGGCGAGAGGGCGGTTTCGCCGGCGCTACCGAGGGTGTGGCGCGGATTCCCGTGGCCGCCCGGGCGCCGCTGCCAGCCGGTACTGCCTGGTTGGCCTGGCTCGGCCATGCCTCGTTCCTGCTGCGGCTCGGTGGGCACACCGTGGCTGTGGATCCGGTGCTGTCCGAGCGGATCCTGGGTGCGGGCCAGCGGTTCACCCTGCCTGGCGTGGCTCGGCTGCCACCGCTGGATCTGCTGCTGATCAGCCACAACCACTACGACCACCTGGACGCCCCGACCGTGCGCACGCTGCCCCGGGACACCCCGGTGGTGGCCCCGGCCCGGCTTGGTCGGTGGTTCCACCGGCGCGGTTTCACCACGGTCACCGAGTTGGACTGGTGGGAGTCGGTGCATGTAGGCGGGCTCGACGTGACCTTCGTGCCAGCACACCACTGGAGCCGTCGGGGCCTTTTCGACCACTGCGCAACCCTGTGGGGTGGTTGGGTGCTCACCGTGCCGGCTTCCCTGCGCGTTTACCACGCCGGGGACAGCGCCTACGGCCCGTTCCTCGCCGAGATTGGAGCCCGATACCCCGGGATCGACGTCGCGATGATGCCGGTCGGCGCTTACGCGCCGCGCTGGTTCATGCGCAATATGCATATGGACCCGGAGGAGGCCGTGCGGGCTTCCCAGGACGTCGGCGCCCGCATCATGGTGCCCATGCACTGGGGCACCTTCTGGCTGTCCCGCGAACCGGCGCTCGAACCGATTGAGCGCACCCGGGCCGCCTGGGCCGCCGCCAGCCGGGATCGCGCGGATCTCTGGGACCTCGCGATAGGCGAAAGCCGCCCGCTCTGAGGGTGTGCAGGCGCCAACGCACCTGGCAGCCTGTTCGGCCGGAGGGCATTCCGCACTCCGCTATCGCAGCCCTGTCGCACGCATCGCCGCCTCCAACGTGGCACTGGCTACCGCGCCGGCCCGGTCAGCACCGTCAGCCAGGATGGCGTCGAGCTTGGCGTCATCTTCCCGCAGCGTCTGATACTGGGCCTGAATGGCGCCAACCTTGTCGATGGCGACGTCCACCAGCTCACGTTTCAGCACGCCGTAGCCTTGACCAGCGAACTTGTCGAGCACCGCTTCTCGGCTTGATCCCGTCAGCGTCTCGAAGAGCACCAGCAGGTTGTCCAACCCCGGCGAGAGCTTGTCAGGATCAATCTTGGAGCCCGAATCGGTGACCGCTCGCATGACCGTGCGGCGGATCTTGTCCGGCGGATCGAGAAGGCCGATGGCATGACCGTCCTGCACCCCAGCCAGACTCTTGGACATCTTGACCGACGGATCGTCGAGACCCATGATGCGGGCGCCGCTCTGACGGATCAGTGACTGTGGCAACCTGAAGACCTCGCCGAACAGATGATTGAAGCGTTGCGCAATGTCTCGGGTGATCTCGATGTGCTGACGTTGGTCGTCACCGACCGGCACGTAGTCCGCCTGGTACAGCAGGATGTCGGCGGCTTGGAGAGTCGGATAAGTCAATAGTCCAGCGCTGGCGCTGACCGCAGCGGATTTCGATTTGTACTGCGTCATGCGCTCCAGCCAGCTAACCGGCGTGACACAGCCGAGGATCCAGCCCAGGATCGCGTGCGCGCTCACGTCGGATTGGCGGAAGATGGCCGACCGCGTGGGATCGAGGCCGCACGCGACGTAGAGGGCGATGGCCTCGCGGATGCGGCGACGAAGGTCATCGGCGTTGACGTTTTCGGGAATGGTCAGCGCATGCAGGTCGGCGATCATGAAGTAGTTGTCGTAGAGGTCTTGTTCATCCGCCCACACGCTGAGTGCGCCGATGTAGTTGCCGATGTGCAGAGTGCCGGTGGCGGCGATCCCCGATAGCACGCGCGGCTTGCGCTCGGCGTCAGTCATTGGACATGTCCTCTAGGTCGCGTTGTCGATCGTGGTGAACCTGCAGCCTACCGATGGCGCCGTTCTGGTCGTGGCCGGTTACCGCTCGCGACGGCCGCCTCGATCTCCTTCTCCAGGCAATCACCCAACCCGGCCGCCAAGTCATCATCACCGCAGGTCAGAGCCTAAACGTTGTCTACTGCACGAAAACTACCGGGATGCCATAGCGGGTGGCCGTCGCGAACCGGGGTGCTGTCTGGGGCGGGCGTGCGTAGCGTGGGCCCGTGACCTTCTCCCCGAAGTGTGGATCGACCCAGCCTCCTGCCCACCTGCCGCACACGGTGGGCGCATTGCGCTCCTCCGGGCATGTACGGCGTGGCGTCAAGGACGAGGTGCGGGTGAACCTGCTCGACGCACTGCGCTGCGGTCGGGACCCATGGCCGGGCATTGTCGGGTTCTCCGACACTGTGTTGCCGCAGCTGGAGCGGGCGCTACTAGCGGGGCACGACGTCGTGCTGCTGGGTGAGCGCGGTCAGGGCAAGACCCGGTTGCTGCGCACGTTGACCGGACTGCTCGATGAATGGACGCCGGTCATCGAAGGGGCTGAGCTGGCCGAGCATCCTTACCAGCCAATCACTCCAGGTTCGATCTGCCGCGCCGCCGAGCTGGGCGATGACCTGCCGGTGGGCTGGCTTCACCGCTCGCTGCGCTACACCGAGAAGTTGGCCACTCCCGACACCAGCGTCGGCGACCTGGTCGGCGATGTCGACCCGGTGAAGGTCGCTGAGGGCCGCAGCCTGGGTGATCCGGAGACGATCCACTTCGGCCTGGTGCCCCGCGCGCACCGCGGCATCGTCGCGATCAACGAGCTGCCCGACCTGGCCGAGCGGATCCAGGTCTGCCTGCTCAACGTGATGGAGGAGCGGGACATTCAGGTCCGCGGCTACACCCTACGGTTGCCGCTGGACGTGCTGCTGGTAGCCAGCGCCAACCCCGAGGACTACACCAACCGGGGCCGGATCATCACTCCGCTCAAGGACCGCTTCGGCGCCGAGATCCGCACCCACTACCCCCGGGAAGTGGGCGCCGAGGTCGCGCTGATCGCTCAGGAGGCCGCCCTGGCCACCATCGGCGCCGAGGTCGGCCAGCCGCTGCTGGAGGTGTTGGCCCGGTTCTCCCGCAACCTTCGCGCCAGCGCGGCGATTGACCAGCGGTCCGGGGTATCCGCGCGGTTCGCGGTGGCCGGTGCCCAGACCGTTGCCGCTGCCGCGCTGCGGCGGGTCGCGCTGACCGGCGAGGACCACGCGGTTGCCCGCCCTGTCGATCTGGAGGCAGTCCCGCCGGTGCTGCGCGGCAAGCTCGAATTCGAATCTGACTATCAGGCAGCAGTCCAACCATCCGCAGAACGTGACGAGCAGGGCGAGGTACTGACCCACCTGCTGCGCCGGGCGGTGGCCGACACTGCCCGAGCCCGGTTGCGCGACCTGGACCTCACTCCGCTGGCGGCAGCGGTCTCGGATGGTCACCGGGTAACCACTGGCGAGCAAGTCCCGGCCGGCGAGGTGTTGGCCGCGCTGCCCGAACTGCCCGAACTGCCCGTGCTGCACGAAGTTGCTACCCGGTTGGGCGCCGCCCCCGACGGCCCACCCGGCCCGATCGCCGCCGCCGTCGAACTCGCACTGGAATCGCTATATCTCACCCGCAAACTCGGCAAGGATGTCGAGGACGGTCGCACGGTGTACGGATCCAGGGGATGACCTCGGCAAGCCGGTACAGCTACGGGCCGTGGCGCGGTGGTCCCGATCCGCTGGCCGCCCCGGCCGACCTGTCCGCGGCGCTGGATGAGATCGGTCGCGAGGTGATGGACGGGGCATCGCCCCGAGCAGCGATGCGGGAGCTGTTGCGTCGTGGATTGCCCGGCATCCGGGGGATGGACGAGCTGGCCCGCCGGGTCTGGCAGCGCCGCGCCGAGATCACCCGCCGCCACCGGCTCGACGGTACCCTGCAGCAGGTCCGCGAGCTGCTGGACAGAGCCCTAGCCGCGGAGCGACAAGCGCTGTTCTCCGACCCCGACGACGATGCCCGGTTCCGCGAGGCCCGGCTCGACGCACTACCTCCGGCCACCGCCCGTGCGGTCACCGAGCTCGCCGACTACGACTGGCGCTGTCCCGAGGCCGCGCAGGCCTACCAGCAGATCCGCGACCTGCTCGGGCAGCAATTGCTTGAGCAGCGCTTCGAGGGGATTAAGCAGGCGCTGCAGTCCACTTCACCGGAAGACGTCGAACGGGTCCAGCAGATGCTGTCCGACCTCAACGACCTGCTCGCCGCCCACGCCCGCGGAGACCCCGACACCCCACAGCGCTTCGACGAGTTCATGCGCCAGCACGGCGACTTTTTCCCGGAGCGTCCACGCAACGTCGAGGAGCTGATCGACGCGCTGGCTGCCCGGGCCGCCGCAGCGCAGCGCATGCTCAACTCGATGAGCCCGCAGCAGCGCGCCGAGCTGGCCCAGCTGGCCCAGCAGGCCTTCGGTGACCCGCGGCTAGCTCAGCAGCTCGCGACGCTGGATGCTCAGCTGCAGGTGCTGCGGCCCGGCGAGAACTGGCAGGGCGCCGAGCGGTTCCGCGGTGACGATTCCCTCGGCTTGGGCGAGGGGGCACAGGCGATGGCCGACCTCGCGGAACTGGACGCGCTGGCCGAGCAGCTCGCCCAGTCCTATGCCGGGGCCCGCGCCGAGGACGTCGACCTCGACGCGCTGGCCCGCCAGCTGGGGGAGCAAGCCCGCATCGACGCCCGCCGGCTTGCCGAGCTGGAACGTGAGCTGGAGCGCCACGGGTTCTTCGAGCGTGCCCCGGACGGGTCTCTGCGGCTATCGCCCAAGGCGCTGCGCCGGCTCGGCTCGAAGGCACTGGCCGATGTGGCCGACGCGATGCGCAGCCGGCGCGGCGAGCGTGACCTGCGCCGGGCCGGTGCCGCGGGGGAACCTACTGGGGGTACGCGATCGTGGGAGTTTGGTGACTCCGAGCCGTGGGACGTCCCGCGCACCGTGCGTAACAGTGTGCTGCGCCGGGCTGCGAGGAGCAGCGGGGGCGCGCTGCTGGCCGTCGAGGATGTCGAGGTGATGGACACCGAGCAGCGCGCACGGGCCGCCGTGGCGTTGTGCGTGGACACGTCGTGGTCGATGGTGCAGGACGGGCGCTGGGTGCCCATGAAGCGCACCGCGCTGGCGCTGCACCACCTGGTCCGGACCCGATTCCGCTCCGACGCGCTGGAGCTGATCATCTTCGGCCGCCACGCCCAACGGGTGGACATCGCGCAACTCACCGGGCTGGCTGGGGTGTGGGAGCAAGGCACCAACCTGCATCACGCGCTGCTGCTGGCGGGGCGCCACCTGCGCCGCCACCCGGACGCCGCGCAGGTCCTGCTGGTGGTCACCGATGGGGAGCCCACCGCACACCTGGAACCTGACGGGGAGGCGGTCTTCAGCTATCCACCGCTGCCCCAGACGCTAGCCCTGACCGTACGCGAGATGGACGGCCTGGCCCGCCACGGCACGGCGGTCAGCATCGTGATGCTAGGCCACGATCCTCGGCTCGCGGAATTCGTGCATGCCCTAGCCCGGCGCTGTGGCGGTCGGGTCCTCGACCCCGGAGTGGACGGGCTGGGCGCTGCCGTGGTCGGCGACTACCTCCGGCTCCGCCGCCGCCCCGCTTAGCCACAAGACCCCACGTAGTGTCGAGACTATGCAGCCCTGGATGTCGACGCTGGTGCCGCAGCTGCCCGGCCATGGCCCGCCGCTGCGGCTGCACGACACCGCGTCCGGCCAGGTGCGGCCCACCGCGCCGGGCCGCACCGCGCGGATGTACGTCTGCGGGATCACCCCCTACGACGCCACCCACCTCGGGCATGCGGCCACCTACCTGGCCTTTGACCTGGTGCACCGGTACTGGCGCGATGCTGGCCACGAGGTGCACTACGTGCAGAACGTCACCGATGTCGATGATCCGCTGCTGGAGCGGGCGCACCGCGACCAGGACGACTGGGTCGTGCTCGGGATGCGCGAGACCGCGCTGTTCCGGGAAGACATGGAGTCGCTACGGGTGCTGCCCCCACGTGACTTCGTCGGTGCCGTCGAAGCGATCGGCGAGATCGTCGAGGTGGTCGGCAAGCTGCTCGCCTGCGGTGCGGCTTACCGGCTCGACGACCCCGAGCACCCGGACATCTACTTCGACCATCGGGCCGCTGAGCACTTCGGATCCGAGTCGGGTTATGACCAGGACACCATGACTCGGCTGTCCGCCGAGCGCGGCGGGGATCCGGAGCGGCCCGGCAAACGGCATCCGCTGGACGCCCTGATGTGGCGCACCGCTCGCGAGGGTGAGCCGTCCTGGGAGTCTGAGCTGGGACCGGGACGGCCCGGCTGGCACGTGGAGTGTTCCGCGATCGCGCTCAACCGGCTGGGCATTGGTTTCGACGTGCAGGGCGGCGGCTCTGACCTGATCTTCCCGCATCATGAGTTCTCCGCCGCCCACGCCGAGGCGCTCACCGGCGAGCACCCAATGGCCCGCCACTACGTCCACACCGGGATGATCGGCCTCAACGGCGAGAAGATGTCCAAGTCGAAGGGCAACCTGGTTTTCGTCTCGCGGCTGCGGGCCGACCAGGTGGATCCGATGGCACTGCGTCTGGCGTTGCTGTCCGGGCACTATCGCTCTGACCGATCCTGGACCAACGGGATGCTCGACGTGGCGGTGACTCGTCTGGCCCGCTGGCGGGAGGCTGCCGCGCTGCCCGCCGGGATACCGGCGCAGGATGCTGTGAGGCGCCTGCGCGCGCGTCTGGCTAACGACCTAGACACCGCAGGCGCGCTTGCCGCGGTCGACGCGTGGGCCGCCGAGACGCTGACCCGACGCGGCCGGGATGTCGACGCACCCGCTCAGTTGTGCACTGCAGTGGATGCTTTGCTGGGCATAACGCTGTGACGCTGATGACGATGGATACTCCGGCGGTACCGGGTGACGGACGCGGCACACTCGCCGACGTCGTGCCCGCGCTGCTGGCCGGGCTGGGGGTTCCTGGGTTCGCTGACCGGTTGGGGCTGAACCCGGCACGGGGCGCTTGCTTGCTGCTCGTGGACGGTCTCGGGTGGCGGGCGCTGCGGCAGCATCCTGGAGATGCCCCATTCCTCACGTCGTTGACCGCGGACAGCGAGCCGATCACGGCAGGGTTTCCGGCGACAACGGCGACCAACGTGGCCGCCATCGGCATGGGTCTGCCGGCGGGCCAGCACGGAATCGTCGGCTACACCTTCGCCATCCCTGACGGTGTTCTGATAAATGCGTTGACGTGGCACACACACGTCGGCGGCAAACGGGTCGATCTCCGGGAACGGTTCGTGCCCGAGGACATCCAGCCGCGACCCACGGCGCTGCAACGCGCTGTGACGGCCGGAGTGCGGGTCACCCTGGTGGGGCCGCACGTACACCACGGCTCAGGTTTGGACCGCGCGGTACTGCGTGGCAGTGACTTCCAGGGGGTGCATGCGCTGGGGGATCTTGCTAGCAGCACCCTGGCAGCGGTCTCCGGCAGCGAGCCGACGCTGTGCTACGCCTACCACGGTGACCTGGACCTGCTCGGCCACGTCTACGGCGTCGGATCGCTGCCGTGGCGGCTGCAGCTGGCTCACGTCGACCGGCTGGCGGCCGCGATCGCCGAAGGACTGCCGCCGGGCACCCAGCTCGTGATCATCGCAGACCACGGCATGGTGACCGTGCCGGAAAAGGGCAAGCTCGACTTCGACACCGAACCGGCGCTGCAGGCCGGGGTGCGCTTGCTGGGTGGAGACGCGCGCGCCCGGTACGTCTACACCGAGCCCGGTGCTGCCGACGATGTGCTCGCGGCCTGGCGTGAGCTGATCGGAGATCGAGCGTGGGTCCTCACCCGCGATGAGGCCATCGCGGCGGGATGGTTCGGTCCGGTGGTCGAACACCGCATCCGCGACCGCATCGGTGACCTCATCGTCGCCGCCCGCACGGATTTCGCTGTCGTGCAGTCCTGCGTCGCACCCAAGCTGAGCTGCCTGATCGGTCACCACGGTTCGTTGACCGCCGATGAGCAGCTGGTCCCCCTGCTGATGTACCGACCGGACTCGGATTAGTACCTCTGTTGAATGGATCGCCGAGGTCACCAGCCTGCTGGCCCCAGCGACAGCTGCCGCCGCTGAGTCGTCGGCTCACCGCTCGCCGTACGCGCGTCGGCGGCGCGCACTCTGGCGTCGTGTCTGAAGGTCGTGATCCGCGTGAGTTGCGCGTATGGGTGTGGTCAGTCGGCCGTGTCGTTCGCGGGCTGCTGGTGCTCGGCGGTCCAGGAGGCGAGGATCCGCAGCCCGTCGTGGGTGGGCGTGCCGGGTTCGGCGGTCCAGAGGACGAGCTGCTGGTCAGGGTCGGTGGCGCAGGTGAGGGTGTCCCAGTAGAGGGTGAGGTCGCCGGCGACGGGGTGGTGCAGGGTCTTGGTGCCGATGCGTTGGCCGGCGACGTGGTGGGCGGCCCACCACTGGCGGAATTGGTGGTCCTGGACGGACAGTTCGCCGACGAGGGCGGTCAGCTGCGGATCGTCGGGGTATGTGGCGGCTTCCATGCGCAGGAGGGCGACGCAGGTGTGGGCGACGGTGTCCCAGTCCGCGTACAGCATTCTCATGGCGGGGTCGGTGAATATCAGCCGGATGTAGTTGCGTTTCTTCTCCAGGATCTGCGCGAAGTCGGTTACCAGGGCCGCGGCGAGGGGGTTCCACGCCAGGATGTCCATGCGGCGGCCCATCACGAAGGCCGGGTGAAACGGAGGTCGTCGAGCAGGCGTTGCAGGACGGTTGGACCTTCTGCTGCGCGCGCCGACGAGGGCGGGCAGCGTCTTTTCCGGCCAGTTCGGACAGGTAGTTGCGCTGGTCGTCGTCCAGGTGCAGGACGCGGGCCAGGGCACTTAGCACCGGTGCGGAAGCCTGGATGCGGCCTTGCTCCAGGCGCGTGTAGTAGTCGGTGCTGATCGCCGCGAGTTGGGCCACTTCCTCCCGGCGCAGGCCCGGCACCCGCCGTACCGCCCCGGTCTCGGGCAGGCCCACCTGGTGGGGCTCAGCTCGGCACGCCGAGTTCTGAGGAATTTCCCAGCCAGCGGCTTCGCGAGGAGTTGCTGGCACGGTGCCGGGAGGAGCGGATTGAGCCGCCCACGGGCGGCAGCTTGTGAACGTTGCGACGGCTCTGCACGAGAGCTCCTCGTCGGCCGTCGGTGGTGACCAGGGACGGAGCCGGTGACCTCGGCTCAGGTGACCAGCAGGGTCGCGAGGACCGCGAGCCCGAGGGTGACGTCAAGGACGACGCAGGGCTTCGGCGAGGGAACCTGGTACGACGATGCCGCGCCGCAGGTGTAGTACGTCCCAGAGCAGCACCGCCTCGGCCGCCACCAGGCCGAGCAGACTCGGCCACCGGGCCAGCAATGCGCCAGGGCCCGTCGAGGCGTGGCCGCTGGGGGCAGGGATACGCGGTGCCCGGGCCGCGTGGACGGGATTGGGCGTCAGTGCGTACCGAGGTATTCCTCCCGGCGATGCAGCATGGCCACCGCCATCGCCGGGAGCATGAGGACATGGCCGGCGAGCAGCAGGCCCTCGCCTGAGAGCAGGCCGAGCCAGAGCAGCGGGAACAGCACGACGAACGCGAGGTACATCGCCAGGCCCATCACGGCGATCCTCGGCCAAGCGTGCTGCCGCCAGGCCATCCAGGCCGCCATCCCGGCGGTCATCCAGGTGGCCATCAGCAACGCGTGCACTTCGACGCGGACCCCGTCGTCGACGAGCATCGACAGTGGCCCGAGCACGGTCATCCCGGCGAGCATCGCGACGAGCATCTGCAGGTAGTGGATAACGAACGCGCGGTTCGTCACGGCGGCACGCCACGGCGGGCGAGCTGAACGGATGGTGGTCACGGGTTTCTCCTCGGACGTCAGATCAAGATGCGGTGGCGAAGTGCCGCCGGTAGTGGTCGGGCGGGACGCCGAGACAACGCAGGAACGCCCGGCGCATCGTCTCGGCGGAGCCGAAGCCGCACCGCTTTGCGGCCACGGTGATGAGTACGGCCTCGGACTCCAGCAGCCGCCGCGCCGCGCCCACCCGCACCCGCACCTGCTCCACATACTCCGCGGACGGACGGCCCAGCGCGCGTGAACTCGCGGGTGAAGTGACGCACGCTCATGCCCACCCGTCGAGCCAGCTTGGGCACGGCCATATAGACCAGCTTGCCCTCGCGCAGCGCGCGGACCCGCCCCGGCAGCTGCGCCTGGTCAGGGTTGGCCTGATCACGTGTGCCTGCTGCCAGGCGGGCAAGGCTGCCAGCTGCTGGGCGGTGGCAGCGGCGCCGACGAAGTCCGGGATGCGGCCGTGGGGATCACTGCTGGCTCCGTCGCGCCGCAGGCGCTCCCACACCCGCTCGCGGATGGCACGTTTCGTATCGCGCTCAGTTGCCCTGGTCACGCGCCTCATGCTCGCGCCACCAGCGCCAGTAACCGGTCCTGGACATCGTGCACAGCCTGCTCATGCCGCCAGGGTAGAGCAGACTGAAGCCGCGTAGCGCATCGCTAACTCCGCGGCTTTGCTCAGCAGCCGCCTGAGCAAATTGGAGACCTGCGCGTGGATCGCGTATCTCGGCGCGGCCGTAGAGGACGTAGGCTTCTATTGCTTGAATGAGCGAATCGTAAGCGGCGAGCACTGCGCCGTTAGCTCCGACTACTCTGTCTGCAGTTTCCCAAAAGTGAGAATCTAGGAGTTGAGAGCCCGCTTCAGCGTGGGTGACGGTTGTGCGATGGCAAGCCACGCTCCGCTCTATGTCAGCCTGAAACAGCCCAGCGGCTTCTCGAAAGGTGGCCAGGCAACGTCCCAGCGCTCGCTGCTGCTCTACAAGCTGTGTTGGCTGGCGAGCCATGCCGTCGTACCCTCCAAGCTCGGCTTTTATGCCGCTCAGCCCGCAAGCCTAGCCTTGCTGGTGCACGTTGGCTCACCCACTGCCACACTTGGCTACCCACCCGCTGCACTCCGCTCCATGCCCCTTGACCGCGACGTGGTGGAGCATGACCCGCACCTGTTGGGGCGGCTTACCGCCGTAATAATCCGTGGTCACACGGAATTGCGCGTGCGCATTGACGAGGACATGTCATGTGTGTTCATCGAGATGGATGGCACACCATACCCGGTGCTGTTAGGCGTGACTACGGCTGGCGCCGAGCATCTGCACACTGCGATCGCTACCGGTCTAGCCGGTCTAGCGTCTCGTCGGCGAGCAAGTACTGGAAGTCGAGCCTTGTCGAGTGCCGATGGTTAACAGCGGTCGTAGTAGCTTCGAGCATTACCAGGACGCCGTGTATGCGCGGCTCGATCGATACACCTCTGCGCTCGATAATCCAGATGACGAGTGGTCGCTATCATCGCCCGCGCCGAGCTGCCTCGCTATGTGCGGTCCTGGGTCGCACTGCTCGCCAAGCACGAGGCGACGGTCAGCGGAAAGTGTCCAACCTGCTCTCGATGGTGGCGCCCGGTCTCCGCGCCATGCGGCGTGTGGAAGTGGGCGCATGCGTTCCTGATGATCGCGCCAGCACAAGCCACCGTGCCATCGAACCGGAATCGATGAAGAGGGCGCCTAGCGGCGCCAATCAGGCCTAGTCGATGCTCCGTGACTCTGACACCGTAGCAATTCGCGGCGTATGTCGCGCTTGCCGAGGTTCTCGGAGCCACCCTGCTCACGGCGGATAGCAAGCTCGCGAATGTGCCCGGGACCCGCTGCGAGGTCGAGCTGGTCGGGCCCCGGAGCTGAGCAGCACGGTGGGTGCCGGCTGCGTTTCAGTGCCACGATGGGCTCAGTCGAGGTGGGAGTGGGCGTGTTCTCCAGCGCTACCGGCGTTCTGGCAGCAGTACTCGGGTTGACGCTGTTCATCGTGCCCGCGTCGGCGGCAACCGAGTCAATCGACAGCACCAGGTTGCGGGATGCGGTTACCGTGGTCGGCATTCGCGAACATCAGCGGGCGTTGCAGTCGATCGCGGACGCGAACAATGGCACCCGTGCCAGCGGTACCTCCGGCTACCAGGCATCCGCCGACTACGTGCGGGACCGGCTGGTAGCCGCCGGTTATCAGGTCGTCATGCAGCCGTTCCAGTTCCCGTTCTTCGCTGAGACCGCGCCTGCAGTGCTGCAGAGGGCGGACTCGAACGCGCGCGCCTACTCACCGGGCACCGAGGTGCGGACGATGGGATTCTCCACGAGCGGCGACGTCACGGCGCCGGTCCAACCGATCGATGTCACGCTGCCGCCGGCACCGGCGCCGAGCTCGACCAGCGGCTGCGAATTGACCGACTTTGCTGGTTTCACCACGGGCAATGTGGCCCTACTGCAGCGCGGCACCTGCCCGTTTACGGACAAGGCACGCAACGCCCAGACGGCCGGCGCCAGCGCGGTGATCATCTTCAACGAGGGCCAGGCTGACCGCAGGGAGACCGTCAGCGGCACCCTTGCGCGGCCCGGCATAGTGAACATCCCGGTGCTCGGCACGAGCTTCACAGTCGGCGCTGAGCTGGCTGAGGCCGCCGGCACCCCGGTCCGGGTAGCAGCCCGCACCACCTCGGAGCTCCGGGACACCGTGAACGTGATCGCGGACAGCCCGACCGGCCGCGACGACCGGGTCGTTGTGGTCGGCGCACACCTGGACTCGGTCATCGAAGGACCGGGCATCAATGACAACGGCAGCGGGACAGCGACCATCCTGGAGATCGCCGAGCAGCTCGCCGCGCTGCGCACCGAGCCGCGCAATACACTGCGGTTCGCGTTGTGGGGCGCCGAGGAGCGCGGCCTACTCGGCTCCGAACACTACGTCGCCACGCTGCCGCTGGACCAGCGGTCCCAGATCGCGGTCAACCTGAACTTCGACATGCTCGGCTCGCCGAACTTTGTCGGCTTCGTCTTCGACGGGGACGGCTCCAGCTCACCACCCGCTGGGCCGAGCGGCTCCGGCGCAGTCGAGCGGGTCTTCACCGAGTACTTCGCCGCCGAAGGCCTGGCGGCGGCACCGACGCCGTTCACCGGCCGCAGCGACTACGGCCCGTTCGTCAGGGTCGGCATCCCGGCGGGTGGCTTGTTCAGCGGCGCGGAGGGGATCAAGACCCCCGAGCAGGCCGCGCTGTTTGGCGGCACCGCCGGGCTACCCTACGACAGCTGCTATCACAAGGCGTGCGACACGGTGGACAACGTCAGCGAGCCGGCGCTGGACCAGCTCGGCGACGCGGCAGCGCACGCCGTGCTGCTGTTCGCGCTCACCACCTCCGAGATCCGCGCGGGACGATAACAGTCAGCGTCGCTTCGGCGGTCCCGATTGCTTAACGACCATCGCGGGGTCCCCGGGGGCCCGAGGTGCCGCCGGGACGGCGGCGTCGCAGGTAGCGCTCGAAATCCGCGGCGATGGCGTCACCACTGGCCTCGTGCAAGGTGAGCTCGGTGTCGCCGCGCTCCTCCAGGGCGCGCACGTAGCTGGCGACCTCGTCGTCCTCGTCAGCCATCTCGCTGACTGTCGCCTCCCACTCCTCAGACTCCTCGGGCAGCGCGCCGAGCGGGACCTCAAGGTCGAGCACCTCCTCTACCCGGTGCAGCAGTGCCAAGGTGGCCTTGGGGGAAGGTGGGGCGGAGACGTAGTGCGGTACCGCGGCCCAGAATGAGATGGCCGGCACTCCGGCCTGCACGCAGGCGTCCTGGAAGACCCCCACGATCCCGGTGGGACCCTCATACCTGGAACGTTCCAGCTTGAATCGGGCGGCCGAGGCAGCGTCGTAGGAGGTGCCGGTGACCGGGACCGGCCGGGTATGGGGGGTGTCGGCGAGCAGGGCGCCCAGGGTGACCACGGTGGTGATCCCGAGTTCTTCGACGTACCGCAGCAGCTCGGCACAGAACGACCGCCAACGCATGTTCGGCTCGATACCGTGCACCAGCACCACGTCGAAGTCGGCCCCGGGCGGATGGCACACCGACAGCCGGGTGGTGGGCCACTCAATGCGGCGGGTGATCCCGTCGACCAGCTTGGTGGTGGGTCTGGTGACCTGGAAGTCGTAATAGTCCTCGGGGTCAAGTTCGGCCAGCGGTGTCGCGTCCCAGCTCAACTGCAGGTGTTCGATCGCGGTACTCGCAGCATCGCCCGCGTCGTTCCAGCCCTCGAACGCGGCCACTAGCACCGGAGAGGCGAGCTGGGGCAGCGGCGGCGATCCGCGGGCGGCCGAGTCACTGCCGGAGGTGTCCGAATGGGTCACTGCGCTAGCCTACGGCTCCTACGCCGGGCTGGCCTTAACGCGCTTAGCCAGGGAGCCCGATATCGCTGCTCTACCCTGCATCTCATGGCCTTGTCATCGCTGCTCGACGTCCTGGCGCATCGTGTCCTGGTCGCCGATGGGGCGATGGGCACGATGTTGCAGTCCATCCCGCTGAGCCTAGACGACTTCGCCGGGCTGGAGGGCTGTAATGAGATTCTCAACGTCACCTGCCCGGACGTCGTTCGTGCTGTGCACCGGGGTTACCTGGAGGCGGGTGCCGACGCGGTGGAGTCCAATACCTTCGGTGCCAATCTGGCCAACCTCGCCGAATACGGCATCGCTGACCGGATCCGGGAGCTCGCCGAGGTGGGCGCCACGCTGGCTCGCGAGGTGGCCGATGAGTTCACCGAACCGGGCAGGCCGCGGTTCGTGCTTGGCTCGGTCGGCCCGGGCACCAAGCTGCCCACCCTGGGCCATATCTGTTTCGCCGAGTTGCGCGACGCTTACGTCGAGCAGGTCCGTGGCCTGATCGCCGGCGGAGCCGATGCGGTGCTGGTGGAGACCAGTCAGGATCTGCTGCAGTGCAAGGCAGCGGTGATCGCCGCGCGCCGTGCGATGGTCGCCGAGGGACGGCACATCCCGATCATCACCCAGGTCACCCTGGAGACCACCGGGACGATGCTGCTGGGCACTGAGATCGGCGCAGCGCTCACCGCGCTGGAACCACTGGGGGTCGATCTGATCGGGCTCAACTGCGCGACGGGCCCGGCTGAGATGAGTGAGCACCTGCGCCAGCTTGCCAAGTATTCCCGGATCCCGCTGTCGGTGATGCCCAACGCCGGCCTGCCCGAGCTCGGCACAAGCGGGGCGGTCTACCCGCTGACTCCAGATGAGCTGGCCACCGCGCTGGCCGGCTTTGTCACCGAGTTCGGCGTCCGGCTGGTCGGTGGTTGCTGCGGCACGACGCGGGAGCACATCGCGGCGGTGGCGCAGGCAGTGACCGGCCTGACCCCCAGCCGTCGACGGCCGCGCCCTGAGCCCGGGGTGTCCTCGCTTTACACCGCAGTGCCGTTTCGCCAGGACGCCAGTGTGCTGATGATCGGCGAGCGGACCAACGCCAACGGGTCCAAGGCATTCCGCGAGGCCATGCTCGCCGAGCGCTTCGAGGACTGCGTCCAGATCGCCCGGGCACAGACCCGGGACGGCGCGCACCTGATCGACCTGTGCGTAGACTACGTCGGCCGCGACGGCGCCGCCGACATGGCTGAGCTGGCTGGGCGGTTGGCCACCGCGTCGACGCTGCCGATCATGCTGGACTCCACTGAGCCCGCGGTGCTGCGGGCCGGTCTGGAACGCCTCGGCGGGCGGTGTGTGGTTAACTCGGTGAACTACGAGGACGGCGACGGGCCCGACTCGCGCTACCAGCGCGTCATGCAGCTGGTCCGGGAACATGGTGCCGCCGTGGTGGCGCTGTGCATCGACGAACAGGGGCAGGCCCGCACCGCGGAGTGGAAGGTGCGGGTGGCGTCACGGCTGATCGATGACCTGACTGCCAGGTGGGGCATGCGCACCTGCGACATCATCGTCGACTGCCTCACCTTCCCGATCTCCACTGGGCAGGAGGAAGTGCGTCGCGATGCGCTGGAGACCATCGAGGCGATCCGCGAGGTTAAGCGGCGTTACCCGAAGGTGCAGACCACGCTCGGAGTGTCCAACGTGTCCTTTGGTCTCAATTCGGCCGCCCGTCAAGTGCTCAACTCGGTCTTCCTGCACGAGTGTGTGCAGGCCGGGTTGGACACCGCGATCGTGCATCCGTCGAAGATCGTGCCGATGGCCCGGATCCCAGGCGAACAGCGGGCCGTGGCACTGGATCTGGTGTACGACCGGCGACGCCCTGGACTCGAGGGAGGCTATGACCCTCTTCAGGAGTTAATGGCGCTGTTCGAGGGCGCCACGACCTCGTCGTCGAGGGAATCCCGAGCGGCCGAGCTCGCCGCGCTGCCGCTGTTTGAGCGGTTAGAGCGGCGGATCGTCGACGGGGACCGCAACGGGCTGGCCGAGGATCTGGACGCTGCTCTGGAGCAGCGACCCGCGCTGCAGATCATCAACGACACCCTGCTGTCCGGGATGAGAACCGTTGGGGATCTATTTGGCTCAGGCCAGATGCAGCTGCCGTTCGTGCTGCAGTCGGCCGAGGTGATGAAGGCCTCCGTTGCGCACCTCGAACCGCATATGGAGCGCTCTGAAGACGACACTGGCAAGGGTCGGCTGGTGCTGGCCACTGTCAAGGGTGACGTGCACGACATCGGCAAGAACCTGGTGGACATCATCCTGTCCAACAACGGCTACGAGGTTATCAACCTCGGCATCAAGCAGCCCATCAGTGCGATCCTGCAGGCCGCCGCGGAACACCGCGCGGACGCCATCGGAATGTCAGGGCTGCTGGTTAAGTCCACGGTGATCATGAAGGAGAACCTGGAGGAGATGAACTCCCGGGGGGTGGCGGGCACGCTGCCGGTGCTGCTCGGCGGTGCGGCGCTGACCCGGGCGTACGTGGAAAACGATCTCGCCGAGCTGTACGCAGGGGAGGTCCGCTACGCCCGGGACGCCTTTGAGGGGCTGCGACTGATGGACTCGATCATGACCAGAAAACAGGGTGGCACGGTATCCGCCGACCCGAAGGAGGAGGCCAAGGCGGCCGAGCGCAAGGCCCGCCGGGAGCGGTCGCTGCGCATCGCGCAGGCGCGCAGGGCCCGGGAGGCCGGCGTCGAGGGGCCGATACCAGCGCGCTCTGACGTGGCTACCGACGTACCGATCCCGATTCCACCGTTCTGGGGTTCCCGGGTAGTCAAGGGCATCCCAGTGGCCGAATTCACCGCGATGCTCGACGAGCGGGCTACCTTCCTGGGCCAGTGGGGGCTGCGTGGGGCCCGGGGCAAGGACGGCCCCTCCTATGCGGAGTTGGTGGAGACCGAGGGACGGCCCCGGCTGCGCTACTGGCTAGACCGGTTAACCACTGAGGGAGTGCTCGCGCATGCCGCGGTGGTCTACGGGTACTTCCCGGCGGTCGCGGATGGGAATGCGCTGGTCGTGCTCACCGAACCACGGCCTAGTGCGACCGAGCGGTTCCGTTTCACCTTCCCTCGTCAGCGCCGTGACCGCCGGCTGTGCCTGGCAGATTTCTACCGGCCGCGTCAGGCGGCGCTGGCCGCTGACGAGGTCGACGTGCTGCCGTTGCACCTGGTGACGATGGGCCAGGCGATCGCCGACTACGCGGCTGAGCTGTTCGCCAAGGACGCCTACCGCGACTACCTCGAGGTGCATGGCCTGGGCGTGCAGCTGACCGAGGCGTTGGCCGAGTACTGGCACCGGCGGATCCGGGAGGAACTGACCTTCACCTCCGGGACTGCGGTGGCCGAGGAGGACCCCGCTGAGGTCGAGGAATTCTTCAAGCTCGGCTACCGGGGTGCCCGATACTCGCTGGGTTACGGGGCCTGCCCGGAACTCGAGGATCGCGCGAAGATCGTCGCGCTACTGAGGCCGGAGCAGATCGGCGTGACGCTGTCCGAGGAGTTCCAGCTGCATCCGGAGCAGTCCACCGACGCCATCGTCGCCCACCATCCGGAAGCCAAGTACTTCAACGCGTAGACGGCCGGTAGGCTGGGCAACCCGTCTACTAGTCGAAAAAGCCTTTCAAGATCGTCTAAGCTCTGATCTTACCCCCCGTTCTAGCCCGTCCAGGGGCGCATACCTGAGTGATCAGGCAATAGCCGTATTTTGTGATGCTCGGTAGTTTCTCGCTCAACGGGCGATAGGGGGAGGTAGTCATGCCCGAACAGATCGACCCGGCGATGTGGGAGCGACCGACGTGCGGTCGCTGCTGGCTGCTCACGACATAACTGGGCTGTACCGGGCGCTGACTGCGGCGGGGTTCAGCCAGACCCAGATCGCGAAGTGGACCGGACAATCGCAGTCCGAGGTGTCGGAGATCATTAAGGGCCGTAGGGTTCTGGCCTACGACGTGCTGGTACGCATCGCGGAGGGGTTGGGCATGCCGCGCGGCTACATGGGCCTCGCCTACGCCAATGCAGACAGCAACCTCTTGGCCTACCCTGGGTAGACAGTCAGCAAGAAGACGAGGAAATGAAGAGACGCAATCTCCTGAAGCACGGCGGTGCGGTGATGTTCGGGATCGCGGTATTCGGCGAACCCGACCCGGTCCGAGTTGTGATCGAACGCACCCCGCAATTGTCGCAATTGGGTATGGCCGACGTAGCACGGCTGGAAGCTATAACCGCCAAACTACGAGTAATAGATCGCCAGTACGGCGGTATGGGCATTCTGGACGCGGTACAAGCGCAGTACCGGCAGGGTAACCATCTGATGAAGGCTGCGAGCAACGACGATGTGCGGAGGCGGATGGCTGCTGCACTCGCCGATCATGGCAACCTTGCTGGGTGGGTTGCAAATGACGTAGGGCTCGGCGACGCAGCCCGAGTTCATATGTATCGTGCGATGGACTTTGCCAGCTTTTCCGGTGACCGCACAGTGATGGCTGCCACACTACGTCACACCGGGAGGATTGAAGCGCACCGAGGAGACCCAGACTACGCGCTCAAGTTTTTCCAGCTTAGTGAAATGGGGAACCCACCAGTAGACTTACATGCCACAATCAAGGCAGATCAGGCCAAGCTGTACGCCCAACTTGGCGAACACCGATTTGCTCACGAGGCATTACGAGCGTGTGAAGGCACTGCGGCTGACTTGCGTGGGGTGACAGGTGAGGCGCGGGCACTGCTCGGTGATCTCGATGGCGCCCATGCTGATCTTACGGCTGCGTCTGCAAACCGGACTGCATCTACAGCTCGTTCGGCAGCAATCGAGGCGTGCCTGTTAGCCACCGTCTATGTGCAAGCTAAGGAACCGCGCGGCCTAACTCTGGCCCGAGAAGCAATCGCAGCCATTGCCGCGATTCACGGGTCGGTGCGTACCCGAGAGCGGCTGCAATCACTCGTTGTGGCGCTGGAGGCTTACCCTAGTTCCGACACGCAGGAGCTGGTGAGAATGGCCCGTAACTTGCGAGCCTAGCCTGAAACCTCCCGGTGGCCCTACCTCCACCTCGCAGGCCGCGACGTGCCAGGATGGCTCTTTGTGAAGACGTTCGATGAGCTGTTCGCCGAGCTCACCGAGCGTGCTCGCACCCGCCCGGCTGGCTCAGGCACGGTGGCCGCGCTGGACGACGGGGTGCACGCGCAGGGCAAGAAGGTGCTCGAGGAGGCCGGCGAGGTGTGGATCGCCGCCGAACACGAGTCCGACGAACGGTTGGCGCAGGAGATCTCCCAATTGCTCTACCGGGTGCAGGTGCTCATGCTCGGCCGGGGAATCAGCACCAGCGACGTCTACCGCTACCTGTGAGATGCCGATGAACGGAAACGCCCGGATGCTGCGGGTCGCATTACCCAGCAAGGGCACGCTGGCCGCACCTGCCTCGGACATGTTGGCCGAGGCGGGATACCGGCAACGGCACGACGTCAAGGACTTGACGGTTATTGACACCGACAACGAGGTGGAGTTCTTCTTCCTCCGACCCAGGGACATCTCCGTTTACGTGGGCTCTGGCGAGCTGGACCTTGGAATTACCGGCCGGGACCTAGTGCTGGACTCTGAGGCGCCGGTCATCGAGCGGCTCGCGCTCGGATTCGGCGGGTCCACCTTCCGCTACGCCGCCCCAGCGGGTCGGGATTGGAAGGTCGGTGACCTAGCGGGCCTGCGGGTCGCCACTGCCTACCCCCGGCTAGTCGGGGCAGACTTAGCCCGACACGGTGTCGATGTCACCCTGATCCAGCTCGACGGCGCAGTGGAGATCTCGGTACAGCTGGGCGTGGCCGATGTGATCGCTGACGTGGTCGGGTCCGGGCGCACCCTGCGCCAGCACGGTCTGGCAGTCTTCGGCGACCCGATTTGCTCGTCGGAGGCGGTGCTCGTGGAGCGGGCCGACGCGGTGCCATCGGCGGAGAAGTCTCAGCTCATCGCACGCCTGCAGGGCGTGGTGGTCGCCCAGCAGTACGTGATGCTCGACTACGACTGCCCACGCAGCCTGCTGGACGAGGCGGTCGCCATCACACCCGGGTGGGAGTCACCGACGCTAGCGCCGCTGGCGGATCCGAACTGGGTCGCGGTGCGCGCGATGGTGCCCCGCAAAGACGCCAACCGGATCATGGACCAGCTCTCAGCCCGCGGCGCCAAGGCCATCCTGGCCAGCGACATTCGCTCCTGCCGGTTCTGATGAACCCGTGAGTGGCGATGCGACCCAGAGCTCGTATCGCCACTCACGGGTCTGCCTACTCCGCTCGGTCGCGTGCGGTCTCGGTGCCCGCCCCGGAGGAGTCCGGCCAGCCCGGGTAGGGGGGTGGGAGGCCGCCGAACGCGGGGCAGCGTGGCTTGTGATCGCACCAGTCGCACATCCGGCTGGGGCTGGGGCGGAAATCGCCGCTGCGAGCGGCGCGCTGGATCGCTGACCAGACCGCGGCCAGGGTGCGCTCGAAGCGGGTCAGCTCCGCCTCATCAGGGATATAGCTCAACGCCTGCCGATCCGCCAGGTACAGCAGCCGCAGCTGGTGCGGCGCCACCCCGCGGGTCCGCAGCAGCATCAGGGCGTAGAACTTCATCTGGAACAGCGCCTTGGCCTCGAAGACTTCCCGCGGTGCGGCGCCAGACTTGTAGTCCACTACCCGGATCTCCCCGGTAGGCGCGACGTCGAGCCGGTCGATGTATCCCCGCAGCAGCAGCGGCTCCCCATCCCCGGTATCACCGGCAGCCAGCTCCGCTTCCGCCAGCAGCTCGCAAGCCTCGGGCTGGACCAGCCGTGGGTCCTCCAGCGCGAAGTAGGCCTCGACGAGCGCACGCGCCGACTCGAGCCACTCAGCAAGTTCCGGATCTTCGGGGCCGGCGAATAGGCCGGTCAGCTCCGGACTGCCGGCCAGCACCTTGTGCCAGGCCGGAGCAACCAGCTCGCGCCCAGCCTCAGCGTCTCGCCGCTCCGGGGGCAGTGCGAACAGCTGCTCCAGCGCGGCGTGCACCACGGTGCCACGGACCTGCAACCGGCTCGGTGTCTCGGGCAGCCGGTCGACCGCGCGGAACCGGTATAGCAACGGACACTGCTTGAAGTCCGCCGCCCGCGACGGTGACAGAGCCGGGCGCCTGCGCGCGGCAGTACTGGCGTCAGGTACACCGGTGGAAGCTAACCCGCTTGCCAAGAGCTCCGTCATGGCTCGCAGGATAGGGGAACCCCCTGACAGCGCTGCGCATCCGGCAGGCCGGCGGTCTGCCACCATGAACACCTGTGACTCACGCCAGTGGACCATTCCAACCCGGCGATCGGGTGCAGCTCACCGACCCCAAGGGACGCCGGCATACGGTGTTGCTGGCGCCTGGTGCGAAGTTCCACACCCACCGCGGTCCGCTAGCCCACGACGATCTCATCGGGCTACCGGAGGGCAGCGTCATCACCTCCGCCACGGGAACGCAATACCTCGCGTTGCGCCCGCTGCTGCCCGACTACGTGCTGTCCATGCCGCGCGGGGCCCAGGTGATCTATCCCAAGGACGCCGCGCAGATCCTGATGTGGGGTGACATCTTCCCCGGTGCGCGGGTGCTCGAGGCCGGAGCCGGCTCGGGGGCGTTGACCTGTTCGCTGCTGCGAGCGGTCGGGGAGCGCGGCAGCGTGATCTCCTATGAGGAGCGTGCTGACCACGCCGAACATGCCGCGCGTAACGTCGAGCAGTTCTTTAGGGCCGCCGTGCCGAACTGGCAGCTACGGGTGGCCGACCTGGCTACCCATCCTGCCGATCAGCCGGTGGACCGTGTGGTCCTGGATATGCTTTCTCCGTGGGAGGCGCTGCCCACAGTGTCGGTGGCGCTGGTCCCCGGCGGCGTGCTCACCATCTACGTGGCCACCACCACCCAGCTGT
>JALZHU010000224.1:1559-8913 GCA_030860695.1 Actinomycetota bacterium | reverse complement strand
TACAGCCAAACGCAGTGGTTGATGATCTCCGCCGGAAACCGGAACCCCTTGTACGACGGCGCACCGGTGCCCACCAGCCCAGCCCCCCTCGACCCTCCACGCAGACGATCCGCCGATCATCCCAGTCGCCAGGCCACCTCCCAAGTTGACGATGCCCCGAAACGGTCTACCGCCGAGATCCGCCCAGCACTCACCACAGCCGCCACCGCCATGAACAAGATCCTCAAAACCACGCAGATCAGCCCGCGGCAAGCCACCTCCGCGTGATCTGAACGCCAACTGGCTCCCCGTTTGGCTCCCAAAGATCCAGAAGGGGCCCCGGATCAATCTGCGAAACCCCTCCCGACCTGCTAAAATCTGGTCGGGACGACAGGATTTGAACCTGCGACCCCTTGACCCCCAGGTACTGAAGGTCTCAGCGGCATGCTCAGGTCTGTTCTTCGAGGTCAGCTCCAAGTATAACCAGCCGAGTAAAGGAGTCCATGGATGACACCAGTACCGCTGATTGAACGAGACGCAGGCTTCAGGAACGCCCTGGTGCCGGAAGGTCATGCGCCTGTCATCTCAGCAACCCTCGATCTCGGCGCCCCAGCCACTGAGCACCAACAGCGAGGAGATCAAATCAGCGCCTGCCGGGCCTACATCCACATCCCCGCAGGTTGAGCCCAAAATCCTATATTCGATCCCCACAAGATCCATGCCAAACCAAACTGGACACGCATCACCTCAGATCAGCCGAGTGACTGAATATCTGGCACTCACAGGAGAGCTGGAGACGGAGCCATTACCAACGGCGCCAGCTTTTCACCCTACTTCATTTATTCTTTTGCCACTGTGTCATTATTCGGTTATCGTGAAGGTGATCTTTACTCGCTGTGGATTCTCCTCGTAAGGGCGCTCGGTATAAGTCAGAGTGTAAGTTCCGGCGGCTGGGGTATCGACCTCAGTGGAGATTGCCTCTTTGAGAAATTCGCGGTGTTCTCTATCAAGTAGGACATTCGGATTCCAGTCGGGCTGCACAACACCACGGCCATTCGGCAAGGTTAGTCGGAAGTTATCCCTTAAAACATTAATTCCACCCGCGCCCGGATCTCCGAAGGCAGAAATATCAAAGTAGATTCGAAGGGAACCCTTGTTAGCCTTGGTAAACCCAATCGGCTGTCCTCGATCGTAGAATCCTATATCCGTGCGATATGTGCCGCCGTAGTGAAAATTAAGGATCACCCTTTCGGACTTTATCAAACCGGAACCGGCAATGTTCAGCGATCCAGGTTTCAATGCCACGACCGTCCCGTTTCCGGCGAGTGGCACGCAGGCTGCCTTTGCCCCGCCCCTGATCGGGAAAGTGAGGGTGGCTAGCTCCCAACGAAATTCGTCAGTGACAGGAAATACTAACGGCAACGAGATTTCTTGCCTTGGCGGGATCACGGGCATTTTATACCCTTCTACGGTATCTATGCCACGTCCGCCCACTTTAAGTACGGGAGGATATTCCTGCAGTGTCGTCGTCGCCGAATCCCAGATCTCGTTGTAGACACGGGTCTCCACCACAACTTCCGGTAGACCTCCGCTAGTTCTTCTGGCCGTTGCGGAAACCACATTAAACCGCAGGCCATTAGACCACACAGTCTCATTCACGCGCACCGGCCCAGTCGGGAGGAGATCCGGTCGGTTGCGATTTGGTTCTTGGTCGGGTTGGCCACGACCCGGCTCTTGATGAGATGGGTCAAGAATAGGCCCTTGGTTGAATTGGTTGCGATCTGGCCCTTGGCCAGGCGGGTTAAGAGTGGACCTTCCTGGCGGGGAGATTGGTAGGTTAGAGGGTCTTCTGACCTGCGTATCAGTGTTTAGCCCGGGTATCTCTACCGGTGCGGCGTCGAGTGATTCTGGAACCGTGAGCTGTTTGAGAATTGTTGCAAGGTCGGCTGCGGTTTGTGCGAATTTTGGTTCGGGTGCCCCGGTGGCTGCTGCGGCCTGGATCAAAGCGTCCCGCTGTTCGATAGGGACTTTATACCCGACGAACCTGAAGTCAAGTTGCAGCCCGGCGGCGCTCACCCGATCTTGGATCATCTTCGTGAATGTGGCCTGGTCGGAGGCGCAGGCGTCGGTGCCGTGGCTGGTTACAACGATGATGCGATTGCTTTGCTTGCCTCGAAACGGGTAGAAGCCAGAGAAGTCGTCGATCGCGGCGAGGATCCCGCTTTGCAGGGTGGTATCACCGCCCGGGGTGAGGGTGTGGACCGCATCGCTGACCTGCTGGCCGTTGTGGGTGCCGCTGCCCACGATTTGAGCTGTGTTGCCGGAATCGCCGCAGGCGCCGCCGAATCGGCGCAAGGATAGTGCGTCACCGTCTCCCACGTTCTGGGCCGCCGAGCCGACGGCGTCGACGATAGCGTTGAAGTCATCTCCTGCATCCGCTGGAGTGCTGACCGAGGTGTCAACGACAAACGCGATGCGATATTCCGGCATGCGAACCATGACGTAGACGATCGCCGCAGCAATGACCACGACCACGCTGACCACCGCGATCAGGCGTACCTGGTGCTTGCGAGCCCAGGTCGTGATAGTCATCGCTGACCTGCCGAGACCTTGGCGCGCAACGCGGCGAGTGCTTCGTTCATCCTGCTCACCTCATTGTTGTAGGCTGTGGCAACCTGTTCAAAAGCGGTGAGTTTCAGGCCTAGTGGTGATCCGGCTCGTGCTGTGTCAAGAAGGTCAGTCGCGGAGGCGACAACGTGCCCTTGTTGGGTGCGTAAGTTAGATGCCCTGCCGTGGATATCCTGCGCTTTGGGAGTCTTAGCCCAACTTCGAAGGCCTTCGAACTCGGTATCGGTTTCAGTGATCGCTGATCTTGCCTGGCTCAGGGTGCGCTCGGCCACATCGAGGCGACCATCGGTGATTGCCTTCACGGCGGTGTTGACCTTCTCCACGGTGGGATTGAGGATGTTGACGATCTGCTGGGCATGGCGCAGAACCGGTTCGGTGTTGGTGAACCAGCCCAGGGCGGCATCTAGGTCCGACGGGGTGTTGACGAACATGGGCTCGGGCGCCCCGGCCCCGGTGGCGATCTGATTCAGCCGGTCCCGTTGGTCATCGGGAACCTGGTAGCCGATCAACCGGAACTCTATCGCCAGACCCGCTGCGGCGATCCGGTTCCGGATCTCTTTTTCCACAAAGGCGGTGTCCTCATCACAGGCATCCACCCCATGCCGGGTGACCACGATGACGCGGTTGACTTGCTTGGCGCGCTGAGCGAACGGCTCAGAAAAGTCCTCGACAGCCTCGACGATGCCTCGCAGCAGCGTAGCCTTGCCCCCTTCACGCACCCCGCCGACAACCTGGGTAATCTCCTGGCGATTATCGGTACCAAAGTCCACCAGTTGAGTTGTGTTGTCCTCCGCGCCGCACTCGCCACCAAAGCTCCGCAACGCCAAGGCGTCGCGATCACCCGAGTTCCCCACGACGGTCCTGAGAGAACTCGCGATGGTCTCCGGACCGTCGGAGGCGGTTCCCCCTGTGGTGTCGATGAGGAACTGGGTCTTGTAGCTCGGCGCGAACTGCGGCATCACCCACGTCACCACCACCCAGCCACCACCACCAAGAAGGGCAGCAATGATAAAGATGAGCACCGTGTTGCGGATACTGCGGGGAATATCAACGTTAAAGATGTTGCGTTGGCTACCACCGTCACCAACCAGCACCCCCTGGCTACCCCGCAGATCGATCGAAAAACGACCGACCGACTTCGGTTCCGCAGCGGACCTGCTGGAAGAGTCGCCGTCCATAGCCAACCGATCTGTCACCGTGATCCAGCCGTTCGCTGAGCTGCCCGATCCTCCCCGCACGGCGCCGATCAGGAGAACGTGTTGGTCTGAGTGCCCCCGTCACCCACCACCACTCCCTGAGCCTCACGCAGATCAACGGTGTACTTACCAGACGCGTGCTTGCTGCCCGGATGGGTCAGCGCAAAGACCTGCCGAGCAGCCTCGATCAGATCCAGGTCCCGTCCAGCACCCGCCATGGTCAGCGCATCGACTAGACGGCCATGCTGGCCGACCGGGTCCTGAAGATAGGCGTCCAACACCTCCGTGTCGGATCCCCGCTCACTGCGGCCACCAGCCAGCCTGCGTCGCACCGCACCACAGAGCGCCTGATACGCATCCTGCACCACCGTCGACGCCGTATTCGAAACCCCCGCAGCCCCACCAGCCACCAACGCTGTCACGACAACAGTGACCGGATCCATCAGATCACTCCACTCAACGGGACCGCCCACGACACTTTCTTCACTAACTCCTCGACGAGTCACGAAGTTGCGGTGCTGCGCCGTCAGGTCAGCAGAGTCGGCCCTCCCCGGCCAGACCGGGCGATCCTGTCCACCTTGACCCTGCTACTCCCCCAACGGCTGCGTTGACACCACATCGCCATCCCCGTCACCCTTCTGGCCTGGCACTTCTGGCCTGACACCACCGCCTGATCACCAGGAAGTTGACCTGTCCGAAGCGGTACGGACGCCTACCTGGGATACCACCACGCAGCGCCTCAATATCACCTTCGTGTAACCCGCCGTGGTCAGCACCCGCCAAACAGCCGCCTTGGCGAACATGGAGGTAGCGGCGCTAGGCCCGGACCAATGCGCATGATCGTGCCCAGTCCGGCCCGTCGGGCAGCCGTAGCCACCACCTGGTAATCCCACCCGGAGTTACGCCTTGGTGCGGTGCCCCGAACCGGTGACCACGCTGCGGCCCAAGGCAGTGGCCCTGCCCAACCATGCCGCAGGTAACCGACGATAGCCTCACCCTTGTCGGCTGACAGGAGAAGCCGGTCGCGACGGTTCCCCTTTGCCCACGATCGTCATCTCACTACGCTGCCATCTCAAGGTCGTCCAGGCGCGGTCCGAGTCCAGCAGTGATCTTGCCAAAGATCAAATAGAAACACGGTCAGCTGCCTCCGAGTCAAGGCGTCCCTGAGCGGCGTGCTTGACCCTGGATGCCGAACTTAGATCATAAAAAGAAGGGGCCTTCGCAGGCTGACCTGCGGCAACGGCCGTCGAGACGAGAGAATTGAATCTACGCCTTGACCCCCAGATACTGAAGGTCCAAGCGGCATGCTCTGGTCTGTTCTTCGAGGTCAACTCCCAGTATAATCAGCCGAGTAAAGGAGTCTACGACTCCACACAGATCAACCGCCGCAACGCCACACAGCCCACACACCTCACTCACCGGCCCCCGACCTAAAAGATGTTTCAGAACCCGCAGCAACATCCTTCCCTGTAGGGCAGAGGCCGCGGACCGTCTCCGAATAATTCCCACCCGCAATGACCAATCCTAATCCCACAAAAACGCGACCCCACCTTCATGACCGTCCACTATGTATTGAAACCCGATACCGCCGTCCCGACACAACCGATATCTGTCCCTAGGGATTGAAATATCGATTTAGTGCCCAGGATCGCCATAATCGGGGATGATGGGGACTTGCAAGATCCCACAATCACACGGTGTGAACGCCGTCGAGGGTGATGGGGATCGGTGAAGTCCCACAACGGATGGTCACACCGAGGTTGAAAGTCCGCGCAGCCTCGCGTGGTAGCCAATCGAGACAGGAAAGCCTTAGTCAACAGCGCTGCGGTCAAGGTACGTAGGGTAGGGCACGTTTTTGTTCGACACCTCGTCGTCTGAGTGGATCTCCTCATCGAGGTCACCCGCGTGACGGCGGACTGCCTCCTCCCAGGCGGCAATCTCACCAACGGAAAACAGATGCCGGGTATCCTCGGTCACCACATAGCCCAGCTCACACCCCGCCTCGATGAACACGGGAGCGATCTCCGCTGCCCTCCCCGCACGGCGTAGTTCCTCGGTCATCTCGTCACTTGCCGTGTCGGGCTGAGATGTCTTCCTCTGTGTGCAGGCCCCCGCCGCGCGGGCCCTGTAACGCAGCACTGGGCTTTGATGCCGCGTGACGGATCACCCCATGGTGGGAGGGGCTCAGGCGCGATCGCCGTTGGGCTGCGGTCGTTGTGCAGGGCCGCGATGGCTGCCCGGATGTCCGCAGGGATTGACAGTCGAAAGCTCGCTCACACGCTGTGTAAAGTCACCCGTACGCAGGGTTCAGGGGGATGGCGTGGATCAGGACCTGTCGGCATTGACAAAGACGGCAATCACGGCGGTGCAGCTGTTGGTGAGAGTGGCTGACGCTGATCCCCTGCAGGGTACCATGATCACCATGCAGGCCATCACCTTTGGCAACAGCCGGGTGAATCAGGTGAGCCGTGGCCTGCATGTCAACACCGGGGAATGATCCGATGGAGCCCGCCGGGAAGCAGCCCCCGGAACCGCCAACGCTGCAGCCTGCCGAGAACTCTGTTCGCCTGGAAGCACACGCTTTTGCCCAGGCCAGCGCCAACCAGGCCGCCGGGGACGTGCCCCGGTCCTATCAGGCCGGTGCTCGTGGTGCAACGCCGGGATATGACGCGTTCATCTCCTACAGCCACACCCTGGATGGTGCGGTCGCGCAGGCGCTGCAGACTGGGTTGGAGCGGTTTGCCAAACCCTGGTATCGACCGCGGGCTCTGCGGGTCTTCCGGGACACCACGAATTTGTCTGCCAACCCAGGTCTGTGGTCCTCCATCAAGGCGGCGTTAGCCTCCTCGACCTGGCTGGTGCTGATGGCCTCACCGAAGGCAGCACGATCGCAGTGGGTGAACCGCGAGGTCGCGTGGTGGCTGGCGAACAAGTCGCCGCAACGGTTGCTCGTGGTACTCACCGAGGGCGAGTTCGGCTGGCCCGATGAGACCGGGCACGGTGACGGAGCGGCAGCGGCCCTGCCACCCGCGCTGCGCGGCGCTTTCGTTGAGGAACCTCGCTGGGTAGACCTGCGCCGGTTGCACACCTGGACCAGGTGGATCAGTCCAACCCCCGGTTGCGGGAGTGTGTGGCCGACGTCGCCGCGGCTGTGCGTGAGGTTCCCAAGGATGACCTGGTGGGTGAGCACATTCGCCAGCACCGCCGCACTATGCGGCTGGCTCGGGGTGGCGTCACCGCCTTGGCGGTGCTGTTAATTGCGGCACTCGTGGCCGCGGGCATCGCCTTCCAGCAACGCGCCACTGCGCAGAGGGAACGTGACACCGCCGTCTTCAACCAGACCACCGCGCAAGCGGATCGACTGCGCAGCACTGACGTGTCCCTCGCGGCGCAACTCGACCTCACTGCCTACCGCATGCGACCGACTCTGGACCTTTACACGACCCTTGTCACCACGGGGAATGCCGCCTTGTCCATCCCGCTGGCCGGCCACACCGACGGCGTCGGTGTGGCCGTGTTCAGTCTGGATCGATACATCCTGGCCACCGGCA
>JALZHU010000224.1:0-1549 GCA_030860695.1 Actinomycetota bacterium | reverse complement strand
CGCCGACCAGACCGTGCGGTTGTGGAACGTGGTCGACCCGGCCCACCCCACCCCGCTGGGCCAGCCCCTGACCGGCCACACCAATGGTGTCAACGCGTTGGCGTTTAGCTCTGATGGGCGCATCTTGGCCAGCGGTAGCAATGACCGGACCGTGCGGTTGTGGAATGTGACCGACCCGGCCCACCCCGTACCCCTATCACCCCTGACCGGCCACACCAACTCCGTTGTCTCGGTGGCGTTCAGCCCCGACGGGCACATCTTGGCCAGCGGCAGCGTCGACGGGACCGTGCGGTTGTGGAATGTGACCGACCCGGCCCACCCCACCCCGCTGGGCCCACCCATGATCGGCCACCCCGACTGGATCGAGGCGGTGGTGTTTAGTCCTGATGGACACACCCTGGCCAGCGCTAGTTTCGACCAGATCGTGCGGTTGTGGAATGTGACCGACCCAGCCCACCCCACCCCGCTGGGCCCACCCCTAACCAGCCACACCAACCAGGTCACAACAGTGGCGTTTAGTCCTGATGGACACACCCTGGCCAGCGCCAGCGTTGACCAAACCGTGCGGTTCTGGAACGTGACGGACCCGGCTCACCCCACGCTGCTAGGTCAACCCCTGATCGGCCACGCCAGGCAGGTCACAGCAGTGGTGTTCAGCCCTGATGGGCACACGCTGGCCAGTGCCAGTGGCGACCGGACCGTTCGACTGTGGGGAATGAACGTCGACCAAGCAATCCAGCGGATCTGCGCCACCACGAACACCCTCACCCGCGCGGAGTGGAAGCAGTACGTTTCGCCGAACCTACCCTATCGCCCGCCCTGCCCATGATGTGCTCCCGGTGTGACGGGTTCAGGTGCTCCCGGTGTGACGGGTTCAGACTGGAACGTCGCTCGAGCCCCGGGTCGGCCTGCTGGAGACCAATAGTGGCTCGGACGTCAATGATGAGATATCCGCGCGCCTGCCAGCTGGTGCCATACTCCGTGGTTATCTGGGTGAGGCAGGAACGGCAGCCGAGTTCGCCCGTCTGCCACCCGAACGTGTAGGGTTCCGAAGTCGGCCACCTATGCTAGCAGCAGCTTTACGCCACTCGTTCGTACTCTTTGACCAAGCCACCCAGCCGGTCCACGCTTGATCCGTCCATAGCTGAAGTCCGCCATGGGGTGGGCCGCAGCACAAGAATCTGAGTGTGGCTCTGCTGAAGGGACAGGTACACAGCACCGGCGCGTGCAAGGCGAACTGATCCGACTCGGCCATCAAATCTGTGTGGCAGAGCCTGCATGGCACCGAAGTCTCTGCACCACCCGAATATTTGACACCCACAACCCGGCCAAAGTCTTCGAGGACCCAGTGATGATCTCATTAGCATCAATAGGGCATTTGCCGGCTGTCCCTGAGTCAAGGGGTCCCTGAGCGGCGTGCTTGACCCCTTGGTGTCATAGGGTGAGTGCACCATCGAGATTGATAGCATATTGTCCCTGTTGGCAGAGGGAAGGGAGTCATTGTCAGTGCGGGGTGCGGAGATTCGTGCCGAGGAGAGAGAAATCATCT
>JALZHU010000223.1 GCA_030860695.1 Actinomycetota bacterium | reverse complement strand
CTACGAGGTGCCCTTTCGACGACGGGTATCGGGGCGTCAGCAACTCCGATCTTCCCAGGCCAAAGGGCACTTCCCCTCTTATGACACGCCCTCGGTCACAATCCGCACGGTGGATCCAGGCTGAGGCGCTGCTGCTGTCCCTTTCCGTACGGCCCGCGGACCGGACTCATTATTCCAACCAACGGCTGCGGTACTTGATAGCGATCACGTAAGCATCCGACCCGGGCTATTGCCCATCAGGCACTTGCAACTGCTGACCAGGCTCCACGGCGGAGCCCACGATGCCATTCAGCTGCCGAATCCGCTCCACCACCGCGCGCTGGTCAGACTGAGGTGCCATCCGCCGCGCCACGTCCCATAGGGTCTCGCCCGCGCCCACCCCGGTCACCGCCGTCTCCGCCGGGATCCTTGGGTTTGCGTCCTGCCCAAGCCAGCCCAGGTTGCCGACCACAACCAGCGTCACAGTGGCGGCCACAACCAGACTCGCTCCCCGACCGGACCGCAACGCAGACGGGCGCTCCACCTCCTTCCCACCCGCCACCAGGGGCAGCGCCCGCCCACGCACGGGCGATGCCACCTGCTTCCTCCGCACGGGAGGGGCAATAGGTGGCACAGGCGCTGGAGGTGCCGGACGCGGCCGGGTGAGCGCCGCTGGCCGCACCGGCCTGACGTCCCTCGGTATCGGTACGACCTTCCCACTGCGTACCACGGACCGATTGCTCACCTGTGCTGATGCCGTCATCAAGACTCCTCATCGCAGGTACCATTGAACTCAGGTTCAACCACACTGGCGGGTGATGACGCCTGTCGCATAATTAGACGCCGATGAGGTCCCGGGCCGTCATGAATGTTCCCTTTGGTGGCCGATTGAAACCTGGGTACAAGCCCTGGAAATGGACCCACTCAGATCCCGAATTCGCTGACGTTGTTGGTCGTGTGCAGTCCAGGAATAGCACTGTGGCCTGAAGTTCGGTGGGATGTCACTGAAGACGCCGCAGGACGACAGTCGGGGACGGCGCCCGGCCGGACGGTGGGGGATGCCGCCCGACCGGGCGGTTCCCGGCCGGCCGTGAGGGGCCGCCCGGCCGGGGCGAATGGGGGCTCAGTCCTGGAAGGCATCCTTGACGTTCTCGCCGGCCTGCTTGACGTTGCCCTTGGTTTGGTCGGCCTTGCCCTCGGCTTCCAGGTGCCCCCTGGTGGATTTAGTTGTCCGGCCATGTTCCGGCCATCGCCCTCACCTATTCCTGCGCAGTAGAAGGCGTAGCACCAACAACACACCCAACATCACCGCTATGGCGGGCACCGGCCGTTGGCGCACCGTGTCCCGCAGTTGCTCAATACGCCCGGCCACCGGCGCGGGGACCTTCGCCCGCGCCTGGTTGGTTAGAGTCCTCGCTTGCAGAGCCGCGTCACCGGCTTTGTCCTGCACCGTTTCGGCGCCTTCCTGCAGGTGCTGCTTGACCTGTTCCACCTTGGCTTGCACTGCTTCCTTGGTGCCGTGCACTTTGCCCTTCACGCCTGCTGGCAGGTGCGCCTTGTGTGCCAGCGCAGGGGCATGTGATGAGATATTCAACGGTGTATCCCTTCCGTGATTGATCTTCAGCTCGCCTCTACAGCCTCGGGCGGACGCCCGCGGTTGCACTCGGTTACCCCATCTCACCCACAGTAAACCCTGGTTCTCCGCCGGCAGTGACCGATTCACCGTGAGGACGCCCATCGACCCTCGCGGCAGGGACGCCTGCGAGGAACAACGGACGGGATCCTGCTATCAGGAGGCAGTATTGGGACTGGTGTCCCTCGGCCATCGACGGCAACCTACACGCACCGGGGACCGACACCGAACCACGAAAACTCGGCTCCTGCCGGCGAAGCCGCTCGAGGGTCGGTGCGCTCTCCCTGTCGCGGTCCCATTGCCTCTTTCCGGTGGGCACCGCGATCATCCGCCGCCGCGCCCTGTGGCACTGGGCTGTGACCAGCTGCGGGCGCCGGGGAACTCTTGGCGTGCGTCGGCGCTCGTCGCGCGTGGGCTTCCGGGAAGGGCGCTGCTAGCGGTTCTCGCACCGCGGGGCCCTGTTGTCCGTCACCTACTGGCTGATCCACCGGGTATGTCCATACGTGATGGCGCTGGTTCGCGGCGATATCAGCTCCTGGCCCGGGTGGCCCGAACACTGCCGCCGCACTCGGTGCGTCGGCGAGCAGGCGGTGTTTCCCGGGGCGCTCGACCCGTTGCAGATCCGTCTCGCTAGCAGGGACATCGGCGTTGATCCTCTCGCCACGCAGCTGGTCATAGATCGGTACCTGGCCCACGTGGCGACACCGTAGGGACGGGTCTGCGAGGTCGGCATCAACATGGTGTGGACAGACGGGGACCCTGTGGAGGGATACGGGAACATAGTGTGGACAAGTGGAGAATATCTGTGGATTGAGTGTGAGAAATTAAAAACCGACGCCCCCCTTGAAAACCATCGTCAGCACTAGCACACCACGATCGGTGACGAGCAACTCGCTTCCTGTTCCACTTGCGTGACGTTGCGGCCCCGACGCGGTCCACTCGTCGGAGCTAACATCTTCACGAATGGACTATCTTGGCTCGTGGAACCGCCACCGAGCCCTGTGCTGGCGTGAGCGGCCCGGTCGGGTGCGCCCAACGATCAAGATCAGCGAACCAGCGACGTCCTCGTCGTTCCTTGCGGGCACCGTGGCTACGGCATCGGTGCAGCCGGTGAGCGTCCGCTCCGGTCGGCGGCGATCGCGTCGAGCAATCCGTAGTCATGCGCCTCTTCGGCGGTCAGGATGCGGCCGGCACGCATGTCGGCGGCCACCGCGCCGACCGAGCGACGGCATGCCCCGGCGATGCGCTCCTGCAGGCGCCGCAGCCGGCGCCGATGGTTCTCGGCATGGGCGGTCACGTCGCGCGCGTGGCCGGTGCGCTCGGTGCGCGGCTCGCGCAGGTGCAGGATCGCGTGGGCTCCAGCCGTGCGGTGGTCGGCGACGGCCAGGATCACGACCGCGGCACCGGTGACCTGACCCAGACACGTGACATGAATTGGCACGCTCATCAGGTCGAGGGTGTCGAGAAGGGTGAGAGCGAGATCGAGGTCGGCGTCGACATCGCATAGCCGGAGCTCGACCGGGTCGTCGCCGGAGGCATCAAGCAGAGCGAGGGAGGCTGCCGCGCGGTTGGCGGCGTCCGAATCGAGCCTGCCCGCCAGGGTCACCATCCGCCGGTCGAGCAGGCGCTCGGCCAGCCAGTCCTGGCCCGTCTCGACGAGCCTCCACTGCGATGGTGCGGGCGGCAGCGGAGCCGGCGGGCGAGGGTCGGGCTGCCACGGGGTGCGGCGCGGTTCGGGGGGCGGTGGCGGTGGCCAGGTGCTCATTGGGGCTCCTCGTGGGATCGGACCTGCCAGTCGACCGTCCGGCCGAGCGCTGCCACGTACCGCTCCAGCGTGGACAGGCGGGCATCGACATCGCCCCGCTCCAGGCGCGCCACGGCCGACTGGGAGGTGCCCATCCGGGCGGCAATCTCGGTCTGGCTCAGGCCGCGTTCCCGACGGGCCGCGACGAGCTCGGTCATGAGCGCCCTGCGGCGTTCGAGCATCCCCTGCAGACCGGGGAAGGACGTGCGACGCGACGGTGACATATCGAAGATGATATCCCTTAAACGCTATGCCTGCACAAGAGACACAACAGCAAATCGCCGTACCACTGCCCCTCAGCCGCCTCACATCGTCGCCCACATCGCCGCCGAGCTCGGTGTCCACCCGGCCATGGGCGACCTGCCGCTTGCTGGTGTAGGCGGGACCCGCAAGGGGTAAAGCAGCAGCGAAAGCAGATCCGAGTAGAGAAGAGCCACAGATGAGTACTGCAAGTCAAGAGACCGGTGATGTCACGGGAACGAAGGACAAGGACTACAACCTGATCTGGTTCGTCGAGCAGTGTCTGAGCAACGTGCTGCGCCTGGAGACCTACATCCAGGACGCTGAACGCGAAGGGGACTCCGAGCTGGCCGATTTCTTCCGCCGTGCCCAGGGCGAAAGCCGCAAGGGTGCTGAGCAGGGCAAGGAGCGCCTGCGCAGACGCCTAGCCGGCTGAGAAGTCCAGCGTAGACAGTACCCACCGCGCCTGGTGAATCACCAGAGGTCCTGGGCGCGGTGGCACTCCGGACAAACCTGGCGACGTGGGTGAACGGCATGATCGCGTTGACGTCGCCGATCGCCCACACCCGTTCCGCGGCACAGCAATGCTCGTCGACGCGGGTCTCGCCCTTATCGCCGACGTGATGCCGAGGGTGTCCAGGCCCAGGTCGGCGGTGCGAGGGATACGGCCAGCACCGACGACCACGACGCCGCAGCGCAGCTGGCTGCCGTCGTTGAGGGTGACGACGGTGTCATCGCCCTCACGCCGGGCTGCGGTGACGGTCGCGTCGGTCCGCACATCTATCCCGTCAACCCCGTCGACGCGCATCCGGTCGGCAAGTAGTTGCCCAACCCGCGGCTCCTCACGAGACAGCAGGGTGGCCGACGCTCGACGATGGTCACCTGAGCGCCGAAACGGTGCAGGAACTGGCCCAGCTCGCTGCCGACCGCGCTGCCGCCGAGCATGACCATCCGGCTGGGGATGTCGCGCAGGCTGGTGGCTTCCCGGTTGGTCCAGACCGGCACGGTGTCCAGGCCGTCGACTGGGGGGATGGCGGCGTCGGAGCCGGTGGCGATGATGATGTCGTCAGCGGTCAACGACCGCCCATCGGTTTCAACATAAGCCTGGTCCCTGGGCATGGAGCTGGTCTAGGCGCTAGCCCGGACCGCCGCCCGAAGTTGCCCAGTGACCGTTAGGTAATTGACATTTCCTGGCCCTGCACGGGGCCACAGCGCTGCCCCGTGCAGGGTGGAGGGCCGGTGCCGACGAGTGTGAGGATGCCCCATCGCCGGACCGGCCCAGCTCAGGCGGCAACTCATAGCGCCGCGAGGTTGGGTTCGGCCAACACGAAGCACTTGCCCGGCCACGCGCGCAGTCGCAGCAGCGACGGCTGATGGCTGTTCCTTGACTGGCCCATGGCGGCGCCTCCGTTGACGTGCGTAAGGTGTCAGGCCGTAACCTGAAGACAACCGTGAGTAACGAGCCGCGACCAGAGCACGACAGCCGCATCACTGACGCACCAGTGCCGCGCAAGGTGCCCTCAACTGCGGAAACGCTTTCAGCGAGAGGTGACGACATGGCGGTTAGACGGCAGCGTTTATCCCAGCGCCGCAAAGCTGTCGGGATGACTCAAGAGTCATTCGCTCAACGCCTGGGGGTGGAACGCTCCACCGTCGCCCGATGGGAGGCCGGAGACACCGAACCGCTCCCATCGATACGACCAAATGTGGCCCGCGCCCTGCAAGTATCAATAGATCAGCTCGCTGAGCTACTCACCGAATCCGACAACGCCACGACAACGCGAGCTCTCTCGGCTGACACCGAGGCGACGATCCCAATGCTGCTACCAGAGGTTCAGACGGAGGTGTGGCTGGGCCGGGCCGAGTTCGAGGATCTGATTCGCCCGCAGGTAGCCGAGACCGTCGAGGAGTTGCGATCCGCCAGTGTCGGCCCGGAGGACCTCGATGCGAGGCACGCTGCCGATATCAACGTCGCTGACGCGGGCATCAGGCCGGACACGCCAGTCCCGACAACGGTTAAGGCTGGCGGATTCGCCGGGTCCGATGTCCCCAAGCGGGCCCAGGCCGACGTCCCAGACCTGTCATCCGTGAGCACCATCCCACTGGACATCGGAACCCCCTATCTTCAGTGGCGCCGGGCTAGGTCGCGGCGGGTCAAGCGGTTCGCGGCAGCGGGCTTCCTCGCCCTCGTCGGGGGAGCGGCGTCCGTGCCGCTGATAACTTCCCACAGCGATCCCATCCCCCCGGCCGCCACCGGGAACGCGGCGCCCGCAGCCCCCGTGGCTGCCATCCCGGCACCCGACCCCGGCAGCGGCCCTCTCAGTCAAGGTTCCACCGGGGCACCCATCGCCGCACCGAACAAACCAGCCGACAGTCCCGCCCGCTCAGGGGCCGCCACGGTTCGCACATCTCACACCACCCGCAGCGACCACCGGAGCACCAGCCAGTCCAAACCTCCTGCCTCCATGAGGATGCCCCCTCCGCCGCGCAACCCAGCAATCCCGGCTGAGGCCTATATGTGGTCTCACGAGGCTGCGTCCAGCGCTCATGATCAGAGCAGGGCATACCTTCGGCCAGGACCTCAACCGCGCCCATGACGAAATCGGTCTGAGACCTTGACACCCGAACGCCGACGCTCCGGCGTTGTACTGCAACGGCAGTTGGAGCGTTGGCGCGCGGAGAAGCCCTCATGATTGTCATCTCGGAAGAATTAACCGCGGTGAGCGCGGTTGATTCTTCCCAAACAGCGATCAGGGAGTGAACGACTGCGCTGGCGTCGGCGCATGTGCCGTTGCAGTCCTTAACCGCTGGATGGCGGTTCAGAATCGGCACGGACGCACGAACGATCGATACGCACGCAGGTCACGTTCGGCGCGGGTGGACGGTCGTGGCCAACGGCAACCATCGGCAGCAGCTGCCCACATTGCGCCATGCGCATGCCCAGCGGCTGGTCACCGTCGGAGAGCAAGTGCGCCGAGAAGTCCAGCGTGGGGTGGAGCGCGCCCACCGCGCCCGGCGGGTCACCGAGCGTCCTTGGTGCGGTAGCAGTTCGGGCAAACCTGATCGGGGTCGTAGGGGTGACTGGGCAGTGCCACTTTACCCAGCGGCAGCGGGTGAGGTCGAAACTCCACCCCGCAGGCGGCGGCCACGGTGCCGTCCGGGCGCAGCCCGCTGGCGCGGTGCGTGTCATGGTCGGCCATCGACCGCAGGTACCAGCTCACCGCGCACGCGCCAGGACCGACTCGGCCAAGGCGACCATGTCAGTCGTCGACAGCCGCACCCCCGGCGCGCCCAGGCCGTGAATTGCCCACGAGCCGTCTGCTTCGTGGATCACCAGCAGCGTGCATCTGCTGTTGTCATCGGTGCGGCGACCCTGCGCCGTCACCCGGCCTCGCTCACGCGGACGGAAGTCCATCTCGGGTATGTCGATCATGGTTGATGACCAAACCGGCTGGAGTGGCAAGTGAATGAGCCGTGAAGGATCTTCTTCACGGGTATCTCACCAGGTTGCTACCCATCTCGCTAGGGTTGGCCAGAGCACGCCAGCAGCCGGTAATCCGTTAGGGGAGAGTTAGGGAAGTGGCTCGCGAATCGACGCATGTGCTGGAGCTGAGACGTGCTCTTGGCTCCTGTCTGGCGGCCTGTCGCCAGCAGGCGCAGTGGAGCCAAGGCAAATTCGCTGATGAGATGCACTACCACCGCACCGCGATCTCTCATCTGGAAGCCGGCCGTCATCCCGCACCTCGTGATTTCTGGGTACGTGCGGATACGGTGTTAGGGGCGAAGGGGGCGCTCATCGCGGCCTACGAGGCAGTGGAGACGGCCAGGCAGGACGCGGCAAGGCGGGAGGGCTCGGCTGGTGGACTCCCCGCGGTCCCAGTGGAAGATGGCACAATGCAGCGAAGGGAAGCCTTCAAATTGGGTCTCGCCGTGGCTGTTACACCCGAGGTGCTGGGTAGGGTGTTGTCTGAGGCCGCCGCTGAAGCAATGGAGTTCACCCAGTTTACCGGGTTGTCAGCCGTCGGACAGGACACGCTTGAACATCTTGACTTGGTGGTGAGCGATCTCCACCGAGTCTATTTGAAGGACCCGCCTGCTGAGCAGTTCGTCGTGGCCCGTGCCTATCGGTCACGGGCCGATGAGCTGATCCGTGGTCGCCATACGTTGAAAGAGTTGCAAGCGCTTTACGTCTATGCCGCGTGGCTGTCAGAGTTGTTGGCGTGGCTGGCCCACGATCTCGGCAATTCCCGCACCGCGCAGGCATACGCGCTTGATTGCTACACATACGCCGATGAGGCAGGGCACGATGAGCTGTGCGGGTGGGCAGCCAATGCCATGGCGTCAATCGCCATGTATTCGGAGCGTCCGGACAGCGCGGCGAGGGCTGCCATGCAAGGTGTTGTCAAGGTTTCGACCAGCCATCCGCTGGCTGTTTCACTCCGTGCCCACGCAGCTCGCGCCTATGCCCGATTGGGTCAGCGAGAACCATGCGAGACACTCTTCGACGAAGCCCAGCAGCTGCATGAGCGACTGCCAGCCAGAGCACCCTGCCGGTTCGCTAAGGACACGGGCATCATTGCTTCCTACGCCATAACTGCCTACCCGGCGTCCGCCTACCTCTGGCTGAGAGATTTCGAGACAGCCCGGAGACATGGCGAAGCGGCCCTGGCAGCGATCGAGTCAGCGCCGCCGGGCAGTAGAGAACAACGGCAGTCTTTTGCCCAGCTTATCCTGGCCACGGCGCTGGTGGGACTGGGCACGCCCGACGAGGCTGTGGCCCTCGGGACTCAGGCATTGATGTCGACGCGTGTGGTCACGTCGGGGGTGGTGGCTTACGCCCGCGATCTTGATAGAGCACTAGTGAGCCGCTATCCGAGGCTGGCCTGTGTCCGTGAATTCCATGAGCAGTACCGGCAAGTCGCTCAGCATTTGACTGCTGCTGAGGGAGGGTCATGAGCGATACCGTCACGTTCCGGGCGCGGCGTGAGCCCTGCGCTCTCTGGTCGATCAATCCGCAAGATCACCCGTACCGCCAAGGACGTTGACCGTAGCCGCTGCGGTGGTCGGGGCTCTGAGTTCCCGATGGTGTTGATTGTGCTTTGGAGATAGCGGGTCGGTATCACGCGTGGGTGGCCTGGACTCTGGTAGGGCAAGGGCATGTTGTGTTCGTAGGGGTGCGGAGGGGTGATGGCGGAGCTGGTCGCGGTGCCGTTGGACAGCGGCGGGGTGATCGTGGTCGAGATGGACCACACCGAAGCCGGGGTGGTCAAGGCCGGACGGGTTGGTCAGATTGTCGGCAAGGCAG
>JALZHU010000463.1 GCA_030860695.1 Actinomycetota bacterium | reverse complement strand
CGCGGACCCGGCAGGTGGCCGCCGACGTCAACGCTGCTCTCGAACGCGGCCGGAATTGCCTGGTCCTGACCCAGTGGACTGGCCACGTCGACCGGCTGGCCGACGCCCTGCGTCAGGCTGGGCGCGATCCCGTCGTGCTTCGCGGCGGGATGGGAACGAAGGCTCGCCGTGCGGCCCTGGAGCGCCTTTCTCCAACGCAAGACGGCACACCGCCCCACGGTGCCGAATGATCAGACGTGGATGGTCGATGGTTTCTGATCGTTGACCTTGGTGACGAGCTCGACGTCCGTCGTCGCTTGGGTGATAAGGCTGTATGCGATCATGGCCCCACTCCCGGCCAGCGCCAGAGTGCGAGATTGGGGTAAGGCCAGCGGGGTATGCGCAATTCATTTTGCAGTGATCCAGGGCCATGTGGCTAGGCTGCGGTTCGTGCCGAGTCGATCAGCGGACGCCACGCTGAACGGATTCATCGCGGGAGGCTGACCGGGTTGATGCTCAACCCACTGGGCTGCCGTGACGTGTCGGCGACGTGTGTGCGACCTGGCAGGTGGACGGCCGACGGTTTGATCTGTTGAAGTCGCTAGGCTGCAGCCAGGGACGCGACTGAGGAAGAAAAGACCTGTGAAGGTGCAGCCAGGCAGTTCTGGGCCGGTCTTCACCACCGAGGAGTAGTAATGACAGAGCGTACCCGTCAGATCCGCGGAGTGACGGTGCCAACGCTCCTCTATGGGACAGCCTGGAAGGAAGAGCGGACCGCAGACGTCGTCGCGCAGGCGCTCAGGATGGGATTCCGCGGGCTTGACACGGCGAACCAGCGTCGGCATTACCGCGAAGCCGAGGTCGGACGTGCACTGCTGGTTGAATTGGAGCAAGGAACGCTGCGCCGCGAAGACGTCTTTGTGCAAACCAAGTTCACCTTCCGGAGGGGCCAGGATCACCGGTTGCCCTATGATCCGGCCGCGCCCGTCGCACATCAGGTCGAACAATCCTTTGACAGCTCGCTGTCACACCTCGGTGTGGATGTTGTGGATTCTTATCTGCTGCACGCTCCCTTTCTGCCGCAGGGACTGGCCGCAGCCGATATCGAAGCCTGGCGCGTCATGGAAACCCTTCACGACGCGGGCCGGGTGCGCTTTCTCGGTGTGAGCAACTTCGCACCCGATCAGCTCGTCACCCTGCTCCGCGCAGCTAGGGTGCGTCCGACATTCGTCCAGAACCGTTGCTACGCATCGCGAGGGTGGGACGCGAGCGTGCGCGCCATCTGCAGTCGCGAAGGCATGATTTACCAGGGCTTCTCACTACTCACCGCCAACGAACGGGTCATCCGTAGCTCACTTATCCACGACATCGCTCGCCGCCACCAGCGTTCTCCAGCGCAGGTGATCCTCCGCTTTGCACTCCAGCTAGGAATGATCGCCCTCACTGGCACAACCAACCCCCAACACATGGCCGATGACCTCGCTGTGTCCGAGTTCACGCTGACGTCTACGGAGGTGAACGCGATCGAACATGCCGGAACCTAGGAAAAGACCGCCTAGCGGATACAAGACGTGTCAGGGCGACATCAAGGGGACCACAACGGCGGTGTTGCGTTGGCTGGGATGGTCAGAGTCGACCGCGGTGGACGCTGTGATCAAATGGTGAGGACCAGTTCGGTGATGGCCGCGCGGAGCCGATGCCTTGGGTCGACATCCAGACCGAGTTCATAGTGGCCGCGGTGGAGATTCTGGACAAACGCATGCACGAGGCTGATCACCTGTGCTGAGCGAAGCCGTTTCAAGCCGTGCATCGGTCGCAGCCGAGCCTTCAACCGGCTGTGATCGGCTTCGACGGGGTTATTCGCGTACTGCTCGACGACATGACAGGCTGCGGGTAGCAGCTCGTCGAGCACTCGCGGGTAGGCAGGTCCACGGTCGGTGTTCACTTCGTTCGGGTATAGGCCGTGTTTGAGGGCGCGGGTGAAAAACAGGCGTGTCGCCGCGAGATTCCGCTTTTCCGAAGCCAGAACATCGATGACCTGCCAGTGCTGGTCGATCACCCAATACAGATGGACCCACCGCCCGTCGATTTTGGCGTAGATCTCGTCGACGAATCATCGGTCCCCTGGGGTGCCGGCAAGGTCGTGCCGCGTCGATGAGCAGCGGGGAACGGCTGCGCCACCGGAAGACGGCAACGTGATCAACCTGGATGCCTCGCTCAGCGAGTAACTCCTCGACATCCCTGTAGTACGACAAGCCATAATGCGGGCACCCGCGCACAGCTACCAGGATCACGTCCGGCGGCAACCGGGACCCCGCGAAACCGGACTGCGGCGCAGCTACTCGACCAGGGCGGCAACGCATCCTTCCACCCTGCCCAGGGCCTCATCCGTCAACGCAACAGACCCTGGCGGTCTCCCTGGGTGGGGGTTTGGGGCACCAGTGCGCCTCGGGGTCCGTTACTTGGTAGCTTGAAATTTTGTTCCGCAGTGTCCCAGTTTCGGGACACCGCCCGGCAAGGAAAGTTTCAGTGGACGCCGACGAGGCCCTTGAAGCGCTGCTCGGCGACCAACGCACCGGTGACATGCGCATCGATCTGATTGAGGGTCTCAAGGAAGCCATGCGCCGGCGGGAGCGCAACGCCGAGCACGGTGGTGCTGTAATCGCCGCTCTGGTCGACATGGGTTTGATGCCCCTATGGATGTCAAGCCGCTGAGGCTGGCGTAGTGCATTGAACTGTGGGCTTGATGAGCTGGTAGATCTCACGAGCGACGTAGCGTTTGAGGCAGCGGATCGCTTCACGGTTTGT